>JANXEG010000042.1 GCA_025058425.1 Nitrososphaerales archaeon | reverse complement strand
ACAAATTATTTAATGAATTAAAAGCTGAAAAGAGTAATCAATAGAAAGCAAGATAAAGTTAATTAAGATAATAGAGAAGAAAGGGCATATTTGAGTATAGATAAAGGTAGCGTATCATATAGAATTTACGTAAAATACTTCGAGCATCAAGGATCATTAAATTTTATTGAAAATTTGAAGAAGATGATGATACGATACGTTTGGTTCGAAACCAATATTATGGAATAAAAGTTCAAGATTGAGTCATAAATAAAAGAGATGGTAAATAAGAAGGGATTTTTATTCCTCTACTACTATGTATCTTTATGGTTTACGTAGCCCTCCTATCGTTGGAGTATGAGGTTGCCATTCGGAACGGTCTTACTTTTGTTCAACCTTCGTAATCAACGACACGAGTACCGCTAATACAATATTTACTGCAAGCCCCCATACACCGTTGTGAATATCCATAAAGTATCCAACAGCTCCTACTCTGTAGACCATCTGATATAATTGAATGCCTATTACAGTTGCGAGTCCAGCGATCAAACCCGCTATTACTCCATACTTGTTCATCCTCTTCCAATACAAACCTATGATCAACCCTGGGAAGAATTGGGCAAAGCCCGCAAACGCTACACCTATCATCAGATCGATAACTAAAGGCGGTGGATTGAGTGCAATAAGAAGTGCGATGATCGTCGTAATTATTATACAGACCCTACCGAGCTGTATAGCACCTCTATCACTTATCCTCCTCTTAAAGATAGGCTCATAAATATCTCTTACGAATATCTGACCGCTCAAGAGCATTTGAGAATCTACCGTTGACATACCCGCAGCCATCGCACCAGCCAATACAGGCCCTATTATCCACCAAGGTGCAAACTTCTCAAGTAAGAATGGAATGGCAAGGTCGGCCCTTGGTATCCTCCAATCTTTCACTGGACCTAAGATTGGGCCTGTAATTAGGCCGAGCAGTGGGCTTACGAATACCCACATGATACATTGTGATAATATTACCGCTATCGGTATCATCGCCAGGCTCTTCCTATCTTTAGCCATGTAATGTCTGACGAATAGGTGTGGTGAAAGCCAGATACCGAGTGGTAGAGCAATAAATAGTGAAACCCAAATGGCATCTCTATAAAACTTTGCTGCTCCTGGGAGTGAGAAGAGCGCGGGGTTCTTGCTATAAGCAAGTGAAATCGCGCCTCCTATACCCCCAAGTGGTGCGAGGATGAAGAATGCCGCAACCACAAGGAAGAGTAGTAGCAGTATGCCTTGTATAAGATCTGTCCACACTACAGCTCTTAATCCACCTACAAGTGTGTAGATCAGAGTTACACCACCGACCAAGAGCAGTGCAACATTATAATCCATGAGCCCCAATGCCCAAAGTACGTAAGCCATACCGATCGGCTGAATCCCTATGTAGAATAGATTGAAGATGTAACCAGCGAGCCCGGTGATGAATTGCCCAGCCCTCGATCCATACCTATAGTAGATAAATTCTCCTTGTGTTAACATACCATGCTCTCTTGCGAATTCTCTAAACTTCCAACCCGTTAAGAGTGTAAGTAATACTAAGATTATACCTTGGGATACGGGTAAGACGAGGAATGCGATGCCATGAGTTGCGTACGTAGCTGTAGCGGCTAAGAATGCGACCATGCTCTGTAAAGTAGCGAGGTATGTGAATAAGATGAATATAGGGCTGATCTTCCTCTCCATCAGATAAAAGTCTTCCGGTACGGGCTTTGTCCTTCTACCAGCAAAGTATCCCAAAATTATCATCAATACCATGTAACCGATGACTACACCACTATTGATCTGGCTCTCTATGCTCATACTACTCACCCATCTTTAACCAGAAGTAGATGGCCAGTAGACCGAGGATCCATAGGACGATCTGTATACTCCATAGGTATAGTAGTGGAAAGGGGATACCGATTATCAATGGTTGAGGGTTCTTTAGAATGGGGAATGAAAGCATCGCTACAAGCCAAACGATGAAGCTGAGTAGCACGGTAATTTTAAAGGCATGCTTCGTCATCTCTATCCCTCTTCAAGAAAGAGAAAAGGCCATTACTTTAAATATTTAACGCTATTTCTAAAAGGATTTAGGATATTTGTAGCTTAATCATAGCATGTAGTTAACGCATTATCGACCAAACGATCCACATCTATGAAATTTGTTTTATACTCTCTTTACCTTGTTAGGGTCTTGTGATAGCGTAGATGAATAACGATCGATGTTTTGCTGAGAAGATCGACTAAATACATATTAGTTTAGTTAGAGAGATAATGTTAGGATCACTCATGCGTGTCGCAATGTACTATAACAATAACGATATAAGGATAGAAGAAATGCCGAGGCCGAAGATCGGTGCTGGTGAATTGTTGGTAAAAGTTATGGCTTGTGGTATATGTGGTAGCGATGTGCTCGAGTGGTATCGTATCAAAAGGGCACCTCTAGTACTCGGTCATGAAGCGACTGGTGAAGTCGTTGAGGTTGGGGATGGTGTTGAACGTTATAAGGTTGGTGATCGTGTCTTTGTCTCACACCACGTCCCTTGCAACAGTTGCAAATACTGCTTGGCAGATCATCATACCGCTTGTGAAACTTTACACAGAACGAATTATTACCCCGGAGGTCTATCTGAATACATACGCGTCCCTAGAATAAATGTGGAGCGAGGTGTATTCGTATTGGCCGATAATATGTCATTCATCGATGGGACATTCATCGAACCTTTAGGTTGTGTGGTACGTGGCCAGAGGTTAGCGAACGTGCAGAAAGATAATACAGTACTTATACTGGGCAGCGGTGTCGCTGGCATTCTCCACATTCAACTCGCTCGTCTGAAGGGTGTAAAGCGTATAATAGCTACGGATGTAAATGATTACCGTTTGAATGCGGCGAGAAGGTTCGGGGCCGATTATGTGATAAATGCGCGGGATGATGTGGTTAACAAATTGCTTCAATTTAACGATGGTAGACTCGCCGATCGAGTCATAGTGTGCACGGGAGCATTATCAGCGAGTGAGCAGGCGTTAAAGTGTGTGGATCGTGGAGGTGTGATTCTATTCTTCGCTGTGCCAGAATTGGGTATCAATCTACCAGTACCGATCGCGGAGTTTTGGCGTAATGAAGTAACGATGCTTACTTCATATGGTGCGGCTCCTCGAGACCTTCAAGAGTCATTCAATCTTATCGCTGAGTGTAAAGTGAATGTGCGTGACATGGTCACTCACCGCTTAAGCCTAGCTGAAACTGGATTGGGCTTTAAACTCGTTGCCGAAGCTAAAGAAGCTCTTAAAGTGATCATCGAGCCCTACCGTTGATATCAAATTATCTCAATGAATGATAAAAAAGGGCTTCGAATGGAGTATCGATTAAGAGAAAATTTTAAAATTGCGATTAAAAAGTCTTCATGTCTATACAAAAAGGTAAATATTTGGGCTTCAATGCTTATACATTAGAAGAAGGGTCAAAGATTAAAAGATCATTTATCGATGGTGAAAGCAAGGCATCTGAATGAAGATGGTGTGACGAATGGAAAGATTTGTCTGTATTCACGGACACTTTTATCAACCACCAAGAGAGAATCCTTGGCTTGAGGAGGTAGAACTTCAGGAATCTGCGTACCCTTACCACGATTGGAATGAAAGGATTACGGCCGAATGTTATGCACCGAACACAGCATCCCGCATCATCGATCCAAAGGGCACGATCGTCAACATAATAAACAATTACTCGAAGATCAGCTTCAACTTTGGACCCACACTCCTTTACTGGTTGGAGAAGCATGAGCCAGAGGTTTATGAAGCGATCCTCGAAGCCGATAAGGTGAGTATGGAAAGGTTCTCCGGCCATGGCTCGGCTATAGCCCAACCTTACAATCATATTATAATGCCTTTGGCGAACAAACGAGATAAGTATACACAAGTAAAGTGGGGGATCGAGGATTTCAAAAAGCGTTTTAAAAGGTACCCGGAAGGGGTCTGGCTACCCGAGACTGCGGTAGATTTAGAGACCCTCGATATACTTGCAGAGTTTGGCATAAAATTTACGATACTCTCTCCCCATCAGGCGGAGAGAGTTAGAAGGTTCGGTGATAGAGAATGGTTCGATGTGAGAGGGGGGATCATCGATCCAAAGAAGGTTTATCTTTGCAATTTGCCATCGGGTAGGAGTATTAATATCTTTTTTTACGATAGATTGATATCGAGTGAAGTAGCCTTCGGTAACCTTCTAGATAATGGGGAATTATTTGCAAGGAGGCTCATAGGTGCATTCACAGATGAGAGTTACCCACAGCTCGTTCACATAGCTACCGATGGTGAAACGTATGGTCATCATCATAAGTTCGGTGACATGGCCCTCGCCTACTGCCTCCACTATATAGAATCTAACAATTTGGCGAGGATTACAAATTATGGAGAGTACCTCGAAAGGTTCCCTCCTCAAAATGAAGTTCAGATCATTGAGAATACATCTTGGTCGTGTGTACATGGTGTGGAAAGATGGAGAGATAACTGTGGGTGTAGTGCTGGGAGGGTAAGGGGTTGGAGTCAAGAGTGGCGCAAGCCGCTAAGGATAGCGATGGATTGGTTGAGAGATAGGTTAGCTAAAATCTTTGAATATGAGGCGCTAGAGTACCTTAAAGATCCTTGGAGGGCTAGAGATGATTATATCACAATCATTCTCGATAGATCTAAGCAGAATGTTGAAGACTTTCTTGCTAAACATGCTAAGAGAGAGTTGGTCGAGGATGAAAAGAGAAATATTTTAAGACTCCTCGAGATGCAGAGGAATGCTTTATTAATGTATACGAGCTGTGGATGGTTCTTCGATGATATATCGGATATTGAAACTGTACAAGTGATGCAGTATGCAGCAAGGGCTATGCAACTTGCGCATAGAGTAAGTGGTATCGATCTAAAACCAGACTACATAAATATACTCAAAGAAGCACCTAGCAATAATCCGAAATTTAAGAATGGGGCAGATGTATTCAACGTATGTGTAGTGCCACTAATTGTAGATCTTGTAAAGGTAGGTGTGCATTACGTGATCTCTTCTCTCTTTGCAGAAGCAAGACCTTCAACCATATACTGCTATAAAGTAAGTGATGAGATTTATGAAGAATATCGATTGGGAAGGCTTAAATTGATTATAGGTAGATCGAAGATATCATCCAACATTACATGGAGCAGCACAACGATTAGCTATTCAGCGTTATGGTTTGGCGACCATAACGTGTTCGGAGGGGTTAAGGAGCGTATGAGTGATGAAGAATTTGTAAATATGCGCAAGGATATTCTCTCAAAGTTCGAAAGGGCCGAGGTGCAAAAGATCGTAACATTGATAGATAAGTACTTTGAGAAAAATACTTACTCGATCAAGGACCTTTTTAAAGATGAGCAAAGGAAGATTTTACAGAAGATCATGCAAGTATCGGTCGGTGAAATCGAATCTTACTATAGAAGAATATTTAAAGATAATTATCCGATAATGAGATTCTTAAGAGATGTCAATATTGCACCTCCAAAAGCCCTACAAGTAGCTGCGAATGTTGCGATAAATTCAGAGATCAGTGAGATCATCTCATCTAAAGATATAGATTTAGATCTATTAGAAAAGTTAGTAGATTATACAAGGGAATTAACAATCGAGATCGATAGAGAGTTGATCGGCCTTAAAGCTAGCTCAAGGATAGCTGCAGAGTTGAAAGGGGTTATCGATGACCCCGAAAATATAGAAAATCTCGAAAAGGTTGAAAAATTGTTAGAGTTATTAAATCGGTTACCTATACAACTTAACCTGTGGCGTTCCCAAAACATAATCTTCTCACTCTGCAAGTCATATTACCAACTTATGAAGGAAAGGGGCGAAAAAGGGGATAGAGATGCGATTAGGTGGTTAACCACTTTCAATAAATTATGTGAATTGTTGAAGGTTAAGATTTAGGTATGAAAAATCTCTTAAAGAGCGCTTTAGTATTGCTTTCGATGGTCTTTTATGATCGAGCATATAACTTTCAAGATCATTCTAGGTGAAAATTATGGAGAAAAGGGCTAGCGGAATTCTCCTCCATATAACCTCCCTTCCATCAAAATTTGGAATAGGCGATTTGGGGGAGTGGGCTTATGAATTCTCAAATCTATTATCGAAGATGAAGCAGAGCTATTGGAGCATCTTACCATTGAACCCTACCAGCATAGAGTATGGAAATTCACCGTACTTCTCAGACTCAGGGTTTGCAGGCAACCCATTACTCATAAGTCCTAACTTATTGATAGAAGAAGGAATTCTGCCCGACTCCCTTGCTAAAGAATTTATAAATCTACCGTCTAGATACGTAGATTATAAAGCGGTATCCAGAGTTAAAGAGTTGATCATTGAAAGAGCATATGAATCATTTACCCAAACTCATATCTATAAGGCTGAATATGAAGCATTCTGTGATGAAAACTCTAAATGGCTGGATGATTATGCCCTTTACAAAGTTTTAAAGAGAGTATTCAATGGCCCTTGGTATCTGTGGCCAGACCATCTACGCAACAGAGAAGAGAAGGCATTGAATGAGAAAAGATCGTCCCTTAAAGATCTTATAAAGTTGGAGAAGTTTACACAATTCTTATTCTTTAAACAATGGTTCTCCCTAAAAGATTATTGTAATAAGATGGGGTTGAAGATCATAGGTGATATCCCATTTTATGTAAGTTACGATAGTGTAGATGTATGGACTAATCCTGAAATATTCAAGTTGGATGAGAAGAAAAGGCCCCTATTCGTAAGTGGTGTACCGCCCGATTACTTTAGTGCTAAAGGCCAACTGTGGGGGACTCCTGTATACGATTGGGAACGATTGAAAGAAACAGATTTCGAATGGTGGATGAATCGAATAAAGCATAATTTAAAACTCTATGATTTGTTACGCCTTGATCATTTTCGAGGCTTCCTCGCCTACTGGGAGGTTCCAGCACACTCGGATACAGCAGCGAATGGGGAGTGGGTCAAGACACCATCCGAGGAATTCTTCAAAACACTCGTCAGACATTTTCCAAATCTACCATTTATAGCTGAAGATCTGGGCGTGATAACACCTGATGTGAGAGAGGCTATGAATAGACTTGGAATTCCGGGTATGAGGGTTCTCTTATTCGCATTCGATGGTTCGCCCGATAATCCATATTTACCACATAACCACTCGAAGAATTCAGTAGTTCTTACGGGGACTCACGATACCAATACGGTAAAGGGTTGGTTTTTAGAAGAGGCGACCCAGAAGGAGAAAGCTATGCTCTTCAAGTATGTGGGTAGAGAATTGTCGGAAGAGAATGTGAGCTGGGAATTCATCAGACTATCGATGATCTCTGTAGCCAATTTAAGTATCATACCAATGCAAGATATACTATCGCTAGGTTCTGAGGCAAGAATGAACCGTCCATCCTCAACTCTACACAACTGGGAATGGAGAGTTACCGTTGAACAGTTGATGTCTGATGATCTTCAAAGATTTAAAGAGATGACCGAAATCTTCGGTCGTGCTAAGTATTAAAGATAAAGAGATTAGGTTTGAGAGATGTCTTAATAAAAAAGGGTAATCGATCTTAGAATCTACAGTGTGATCATAAGATTGTTGACAATATCATACTCACACCTTTACTATTCTATATCCGGATGCCTTTCTCAATCTATTCATCAGAGCGAGTCCTAACCCTTCCTCCGTTACACCTTCGGCCACTATTAAATCTACATGCTCTTTATCGAATTCTCTTAAGAGGCTGAAGAGCCTTTTAGCTGCAGACTTTAAATCTTGTCTACTCCCCAAGGATTTGATAATCGCATTCCTATAGATACCTTTATTCTCATCAAAGGTCAATATACCAACGGACTTACCTATCGCTACATTTTTATTGACGATTTCCTGGACCTTCTCTTTAACCGATAATTCCTCTCCTTCTACAACCAACATCTCTGCCTTCGGTGCATAATGTCTATACTTCATACCCGGTGATAATGGCCTTTCTACCTCTATCTTAGATGTAACTGCCGGATGTAACTTCACCTCTCTTATCACCTCCCTCAGATCTTCCAAGGTTACACCTCCAGGTCTTAATATCGTGGGGACATCTCCACTTACATCTAAGACCGTGGACTCTATACCTATATTGGTAGGGCCTGAGTCTATTATCAAATCGATCCTTCCCGCAAGGTCTTCTATAACATGCTCCACCGATGTGGGGCTCGGTCTGCCTGCCAAATTGGCACTGGGTGCAGCGAGGGGCACCTTGGATTCTTCTATCAAAGCCAACGCTACCTTATGATTGGGCATCCTTATAGCGATCGTATCCAAACCTCCTGTAGTTACCTTCGGCACGATTTTAGATGCTTTTAATATGAATGTTAAAGGGCCGGGCCAGAACCTCTCAATCAATTTATCTACAAAATCAGGAACCTCTACTGCCAACAGATTTAACGTATCTCTATTCGCTATATGGACGATTATAGGATTATCCATAGGCCTATTCTTTGCTTTGAATATCTTTATTACTGCATCAGAATCTAAGGCATTAGCGCCCAAACCATAAACGGTCTCCGTTGGGAATGCTACGGTACCTCCATCCTTTATTACATTTGCAGCTAACCTTATTAACTCCTTATCTATATTTGCGGGATCTATCTTTATAATTCTCGTACCCTTCAACGTATACATACTCATGATCTATTCTAAAATTTGCTTCTGTAAGCAATTAATAACATATTACTAACATCTAAACTTATTTCTTACTCCTCCCTCCCTTCCCCTTTTTCCTAGCTATTTACCTTCTCTTAAAGAAGAGAGCAAATCATCTACCTTTATCACCCTCTCTTCCCCTGAATTCATATCCCTTAAAACCACACTCCCCTCCGAATACTCTTTCGGAGCGATCAAAACCACGTATTTGGCAGATTTTAAAGAGGCCATCTCCATCTGGCGCCTTAAACTCTTATTCGAAATATCCATATCTGCAGGTATACCATTACGCCTCAGCACGGAGGTGATTTTGCTCGCATGAGTAATCAGCTCAGGCTTCGCATAGGCTACATACACTCTTATACCATCAAATTTGGCCAGATTACCCATCTTCTTTAGAGCGAGTGATATTCTCTCAACACCGCCAGCCACGCCTGTAGCCCCCATATCTGGCCTCCCGAATACCTCGGGTAGTACGTCATACCTCCCACCACCAGCGAGTGCGCCCAATTCGATATCTTCCCTATCAAAGACCTCAAAGACGATCCCTGTATAGTAATCGATCCCTCTCACGATGCCCATATTTAACAGTACATTATGAATCCCTCTTGAATTTAATGAATCTACAAGTTGCTCAAGATTCGTTTGAGATTTTAACCCTAAATCTCTTAATCGATTCAAAACATCCTCAGCCCTCCCTTTGATTTCGCCGAATCGAATCAAATCTTCAAGACCCTTCCTCTCGGCCTCATTACTACTATATTCCTCAAGGACTACACTTACACCCTTTCTGCCCACTTTATCGAGTGCCCTTAACATCTCTAGTATTCTCGATTTATCATCGATCTTTAACTTTGATCTGATAAATTCTTCCACTACACTTCTATCACCAACCTCTATTGAGGTGTTAGTGAGGCCCAACTTATTCATCATGGTCGATGTGAAGTCTATCACCTCGGCATCGGCCTCGACACTCTTCGAACCGTAGATCTCTATATTCCATTGATGGAACCATCTATAGCGCCCATATTGAGGTTCATCGTATCTCCACATACCTCCAAATGCACCCAACTTTATAGGGAGGGGAAGTTCACGGTGTGATACCACGTAACGTGTCAACCCTACGGTGAGATCGAACCTTAATCCAACATCTCGACCACTTTTATCTTTAAAGTAGTATATTTCGTCTAGGATCGCAGGCCCGCTCTTCATCTTCAGAGTAGATACTAATTCGATGGGAGATGGTTCCATGATCTTAAAGTCGTACAATCTACAAACATCCATGAATACACTTCGAACCTTCTCGATTAGTAAGTAAGTTTCGGGATCGAGGTCACGCATACCACGAGGTAGATTTAACTTCACAATCCTCTACCTCAACTAATTACCTTCTTTACCAAACCCGGCCTCTTTACCTATTCTACCCAACTCCGCCAATAGCGCCGATAACTGTATCTCTGGATGGGCACCCATGATCAATCGATAATCATACTCTGCCATCACCCTCGCAGCTTCATGAGAATTTGGTAGCTTCATCCTTAATATAGCATCGTGGGCATACTTGAGAAAGTCCCGCTCTAACATCCCATATACCCTGATCAACTTTATCAATTCGTTTCTCGATTCTTCGATTCTACCTTTAAGGGCAAGATTCACGATTTCATTCACTTTGGCCTTCGCTGAAATGCCAGTAGTCCTCTTTACATTCTCTACATCGACCACGCCGATCGTAGCGGCCGCTTGAAGTATATTGATCGCATGTCTCAAATCTCCTTCAGAAACTTCATAAATCAATGATAGAGCCTCTCTTTTATACTTCAAATTCTCTAACTTGCATATCTTCTCCAAGTACTCCACAACATCCTTCTCCTCAAGTTGAGAGAAACGCAGGATGGCACACCTACTCTGAATAGGCTCGATGATCGCTGAACTATAATTCGCTATCAGTATAAATCTACATATATTAGAGCTCGTCTCCATAATCCTTCTCAATGCCGTTTGGGCATCACTCGTCATCGCATCGACTTCATCGAGTATGATGATTCGGAATGGAATATCCACACGCCTATCGGCATATCGGGCAAAGGTTTTTATCCTTTCTCTCACTGTATTAATGCCTCTTTCATCAGAGGCATTCAATTCCAAAGTATAATCTCTCCAATAATCGTTCATTATCGCTCTCGCTACACATAGAGCAGCGGTAGTCTTCCCAACACCAGGCGGACCGGTAAAGAGTAGATGGGGCATCTCATTGGGAGATTTTAACATCGAAAGTAAACGCTCGACAACGGGCTTCTGATTCACCATATCCTCTAACTTTAGAGGTCTGTACTTTTCTACCCACATCAAGTTTTGGACCGTCGACATGCCAAATAGCCTCAATAATTTGTTGTAAAGCGATTAATAAAGGTGTTACCGTAATGAGGGTAGAGAGCTAGATCATAAAATGATTGCAAGCAGCTACACATTCAAATAAAACTTCAATCAGATCTAGATTATGTTACGATCTAAAGCATCAAT
>JANXEG010000041.1 GCA_025058425.1 Nitrososphaerales archaeon | reverse complement strand
GGATTTCACGAATACGGGTTGAGGTCTATGCAGATAGTTCTCAGGTACAATATAATTATCCACACTTACCGTGTAGTAATCACGGAACTTCTCCGTCAAACTCGATACAGTCGATGACTCTATATCTTTAGGAATCTCACTCTCGACCCAGAATGTTCTCCCTATCAATGGTTTGACGATCTCACCATCCTTCGCAACGATCTCGCCATCCTTGATCGTGTACGCAGCTCTGCTGAAGGCCCTAACCAACTCTTTATAATCACGGGATGGGTCATACTGCTTGGGATTGAAATCGTAGATCGCTATATCTGCATCGGCACCCGGGGCCAGATGGCCCTTATCCTTCAATCCAAGTATTCTGGCCGTTCCAGCCCTCGTAACTATCGCTATTTCATAAAAGCTATACTCACGGTCGATACCTTCCAAGTTCGTCCTCCTCCTCGACATGCGAGGTACCTTCTTGAGAATACTCTCTCTAGCCTTTTTACTCATCAGCCACGATATCACCCTAGGATAGTATGTGAATGGGCCACCGTTCGGATGGTCCGTGGTCATGAATACACGCCACGGATCTTTTATAAGTAGAGCCGATTCTAGACCGATCGCCCACATTACAGCATGAACGTAATTGTTCCTCCTGTAATGAATGGGTACAATACCGGAGCTCTCCTCGACCTCGACATCCGTATTGATCCACCGCTCCCTCGTCAACCTTTGTAGCTTATATTCGAATGGGCCATCAGCAGTCATCGTGGTAGTATCGGTAAAGGTTATCTGGCCCATATCTATAGTGACATGTTTATTCTTATTCACATAATTCGCTATTTCATCAGCAGCTGAAGATAGCGATGCCCAGTTCGAGCCTCCATAACTGTGGAATTGTATATGGGTCATATGTATTATAGGTCGATCATCACTCGCAAGATCTCTAACACAATCCATGGTTTCAAGGGTGATACAGTAATTTCCGGGTGTGCCGAGCATATTGGCATGGACATGTATGGGATGGGGCAGATTGAGGAGCTTATTCACCTTACATAGCCCTCTGATGATCTCCCGAGGCGTAATATCGAAGTTGGATGTTCTTACATCTAGGCTCTCTATATTTGAGCCCCACTTCCAGCTCTCCCCACCACCCGGATTTACGATCTTTATCACGTAACCCTTCATCCTCTTCAATATCCATGCTATGAATGCTGCACACTCCTCTATCTTACCCTCCTTCAGATACTCCATGACGAACCAGTTGTTACCGAATAAGATGTATACGGTCTTATCGATCATCGGAATATCGTTCAATTCATCATGAACAGCAAGCATCTTTAAAGGCGGATTCGCCGGTTCACATACGGTAGTGTAACCCATGATCGCATACCTATAGCCCGTAATGTATGTGGATGGTATAGAGTATCCCGTTCCCGCACGAGTGACTCGAGTTCTGGCTACGAGGTCTTTATAGTGATCTTCGACCCTTAACATACGGCCAGAGGTTACCTTGGGGCCGACGATGTGGGAATGAAGGTCTACACCGCCAGCCATCACGATCTTATTCGAAGCATCGATTACTTGGGCCTTCGATTCATCTATCGATTCGACGATCTTCCCATCCTTAACCATGATATCCATGACTTCGCCATCGATCTTATTTATCGGATCGTAGACGATACCATTCTTAATCAGTAAGGAAGCCATTTAACTCACCCCCTTTAACGAGCGGACCTTCTTTAAAATCATTCGCAAGATCTCCTCATCACTCAATACACCCTTGGGAGGTTCTACCACCTTCTTTACCAAGAGAGCGACTCGATCCATTCTGTACGCAGTCCCCGCAACCTCGATACCGGTGAATGCTGAAGGTATTACTACATCGGCAGCCATCGCGGTCATCGATATATCGGGATCGATCACCGCTAGAGGATTTGCAGCCAGATGCTCCGCTGCTTCTCGAGGGAAGTGGGCTAGAGGATCTGAGCCCACGACCAGGGCGGCATCGCTCTCACCCCTTCTTAAAATATCCACAGCGGTAGTTTCACCGGGATTGTACCATGGATACCCTTTACTGAAATCTACACCATAGGGGAAACCGGTCTGCCAAGCGGTAACTTCGTTGGCACCAGCCACATTGTAATGGCCCCTTATGGGGATAAGGGCGAACTTCGTGTAATCGTTCAGATCCCTTACCAAGGCGATCGCAGCCTCAATATTGCGTGATTTACCCGGACTTTGGGTGAGCCCTTGGCCAAAGAATATGACCCCAAACTTGCAACTTCTTAAGACTTCAGCAAACTCTTCGATCTGCTCGACCGGTACTCCAGCGACACGCTCCTCCTCGATCTCCTCAAACTTCAGAGCTGCCCTTAGAGCTGAGATGAATTCGAAATCGGCCCCTTGCTCTATAAGTATGAATGTGTTTGCTTTTTTGGCGGTAGATGTGTTTCTAACGTCTACCACGATCATCTTTCTTTCACTGGGATCCTTCGCAAATCTACCCTTCGAAGAGAAGGAGTAGCGGGTAAGGTGCCTTGGATGTGCATCTTCGGGGTTGCAACCCCAGTAGATGATCAGATCTGCCCTATGCTTAACCTCACCCAAGGTACAACTGAGTACCCCTATATCGTGTAGCGCCTGTATACCGGGAGCGTGGCATACACTCGATTGATTATCTATGACCCCGCCGACCTCTTCAGCCAATTCGATACCAACCTTGATCGCTTCTGAAGAGCATAGACTCCAACCGTAGATCAATGGATAATCGGCATTTACTAGGATCTCAGCAACCTTATTGATAGCTTCGTCCAATTCTACGGGTTTTAGCATTCCATCCTTTCTAATAAGCGGGGTAGTATTACGCTCTTTGTAATAGTTGAGGAATTTAGAAGCACCGACTGCGCAGGCATTCTTCACCTTTACGATCTTATTCTCCTCAACCGTAACCTCTATATCGTCACAAAGGCACCCACAGACCGGGCATAAAACATTTTCATATACGACCATTACCCATCACTTCGAATAGTATATCTCAACAAGTTCTTTAATCGATGGTACTCGCTCCCCAACCGCGGGCTCGATCTCTGCATGAACACCTTTAAAGGTCGGCATACCGGAGCTGTTCGTATCGGCCCTTAACAGTACATTCGAATATGGACCATAGGGGATGAAGATCATGCCCGGTCTGACCGATTGTGAAGATATAGCTTTCATCACCACGCTACCGTACTGAGTCTTGACTCTTACATTATCACCGGACTTTATGCCAATGGCACTTAGATCTTGTGGAGATATTTCGCATGTAGAAACGCTCTCCATATACCTTTCATCCCTCTTCCCATGCTCCTTTCCTACACCTTGGCGCAGACTTCTCCCTGTAATTAACAATACCTTTAAACCCATAGAGTATCATAAGTTAGTATAGATAGGGTATTTATTAACTATCTGCACTGAAAGTAATTAGTATTATTATGTGATTTGAAATGAATGGAATTAAATCCATTCATCCTACAGTTATTAACACTTATCAACCCAAATCGATCATGTCAATCAAGAATCGTTAAATGGTGAAGTTTTTATCTCTCGCACCCATAATATGTTGTAAATGTCGATTGAAAGTGATATAGAGAGGAAGTTGAGAGAAAGATTGCCGATAGAAGATTTTGAATTGGTATCACAATTATTAAGATTGTCAGCGAGTCAAGTGCGAGATTTTATAGAGAATAAGGTGAGAGAGATTGCCGATGTTGAGAGTGAAGAAGGTTGAAGTCGTCGGTTTTAGAGGGCTCGTCAAGGAAGAATTCTCTCTTGACGATCTGAGTGTATTTTACGGAGGTATGGGATCTGGTAAAACGAGTAGGCTCCTCGCAATACTTTATGGCTTGACAGGCCTTACTATAAATGGCCTAAATCTAGATGATCTGATTCATGCGGATTCAGAGTTCATGTGGGTCAGAATTGCTGGCACTTACGATGATCGGCCATTCACATTGGAGAGGATGAAGAGGCGTGGCAGACCTTCACAATTGAAGACCGATTTAAAGACACCCCTAGATATAAATGAAAAGATATTCATCGAGGGGAGGGAGATCGCGAAGCTCTTCATTGGAGCACCTATGGAGAAATTGATCAAACTCGATCATATTCTTGGACTATCCAAATATGATGAAATCGTTTCAGCGATTACAACGACACCTATAGATAAGAAGCAGAGCGAATTGCTGCAGTATAAATCATCGATTCAACAGGCTCGAATTTCTTTGGAGAGGTTGAACAAGGTTGAGGAAGAGTTGGAGAATGTGGAGATCAGATTAAAAGAGGTCAATTATCGAATGGAGAGGGATGCACCTCTATACAACTGGGCCGAGAGTATAAAGAAGAGGTTGGAGGAGCAGGTTAAACGTTTGAGCGAGATAGAGAGTAAGAAAAGGCTATTGGAGAATTATAAAGCCCAATTATCCTCCATACCTCCCTTTTCAGAAGAATTGAGGGATGAGGTGAGTGAGTTAGAGGCGAAGTATAGCGCCATGCAGAAACGAATCGCCTTTCTTGAAGCGGCGATGCAGACCCTCGACCTGGAAGGGAAGAGGATCGAGGAGATCACGAATTGCCCTCTCTGTGGATCGTTGATCAGACCCAATATTCTAGACCGCTTCAAAAGTTACGATGATGAGTATAGAAGCTTAATATCTCGAATGTCAGATATCGAGGCACTCCTTAATGAAAAGAAGAAGAGGTTGGAGATCGAGGAGAAGAACCTTGAGAGGGTGAATATTATTAGAGAGCAGATCAGACTCCTCGAAGAAGAAATTTCGAGGGCACTCCCTCAAGTCGAAGTGCTACCGGGAGATTCTGATGTTGCTAACCGCATCTTGGAAGAGAGAGATCGACTCATGCGGGAAAAGTTAGAGTTGGAGATAAAGAGCAAGAGTTTAAGGAAAGAGCTCGATGATTTTAGAGCATTCTTTACCCAAGTACCGAAGTTAAGGTTGGATGTGATAGATGCCAAATTGAACCGACTCACACAATTCCGAGATAGGTTATTGAGTATCAAGTCGGCCTTGATCGAGGTTATAAATGAGGTGAGGAATGAGCAATTGAGCAATCTGAAGTCATCCTTTAAGGAGGCCTTTAGAAGGATTTACCCCTACCAGAAGTTCAGCGATGTCGATTTTGATTCTACAGTAGTAAGGGGGAGGCAGGTTCTAGTCGTTAAAGGCAAGGTCAACGATCGATGGCTCTATTCGCACCAGATGAGTACTGGTGAAAATGTGGCCCTGAGCTTCGCACTACTATTCGCTGCGAACCGGTTGGAAAGGGCCCCTCTATTACTGCTCGATGAACCCGAAGAAGGGCTCGATGAAAAAGGAATAGAGGGGTTAAAGGATGTGCTCATGAATTTAAAGATTTCTACACAGATCGTTGTAGCGACAAGAAGTAAACAGCTGGCTGAGTTGCTCTCCAGTAAGGTGGTTTCTACGTGAGGACTATCGGGATCGTAGCCAGTGAATCTTCCGAAACAGAAGGGAGGGTAATCCTAATAGAGAATGAGGAGAAGAGGGTGAAGGCTGAAGATCTTGTTTTGGTGGAGAATCGAAATGGCGGTCGGATCTTAGCGATCTTGAGGAAAGGCAGGGGATGTAATGAAAATCTGAAGGCGAGCGGTTATCATCCCGGCGTTGCCTATGCACGTATAGGAAAGAATCCCTCTACAGCCAAAGAGAGCTACGACTTCTCTCTATCGGTGATCGGTGAAGTTAGTGAGTATATACAACAGAATAAGAAGATCATAGCACCGAGTTCAGAGGTGAAGATCTTTGAGGATCACGATGAACCTATGAAGTTGATCGCGGGAAGTAAGTACAAGTTGACTATAGGCCATTACGAAGGCCATCCCAATTGGCGTGTGCCCGTAAATCACGAATTCATCCCTTACCATATCGGTATCTTCGCTTCTACAGGTGGTGGTAAGTCTTACCTTGCGAGGTATCAGATCATACCCCTTTTGAGGAAGAGTGGATATGACGTGATCGTTCTGGATTGGAAAGGGAGAGATTATGCCCCTTACTACCCGAAGGATCAAGTGTTGAGCATCTCCGATATAGCCTTAGACGCGTACACCGTAGTCGCCTATCTTGATAAGAAGATGGGCCACTTTGGATATTCATCGAGTGGCGGGACGATCGTACAGGCTTTGGAAGATTTTATCTTCAGTGAAAAATGGCGTGGTTTGAGTGTGAAGGAGTTTCGGATCGCTTTAGAGGGCTCGATCGTCCATTCGGTGAATGAGAAGAGGCTTCAGAGTGGAAGGCCTTTTGAGGAGGAGCAGAGGTTTAGAAGGGCGTATAGGCGGTTGACCGATGCCGATATTCAAAGCATCCTCGGAACGAAGACGCCAAAGGATATATTGAAAGAAGCGAGAGAGAAGCATATCTTAATTATAGATATGAAGAAGAGCGGAAAGGATGAGAAATTATCCATGTTCCTTACTTTAGCGAATTATCTGATGGAGCGCATGCAGAATGATGAAGACCTTTATCTGGCCTTGATCATCGATGAGGGGCCACAGTACTGCCCATTTAAGCCCGAAGGGATTCAGCAACAGACTACCGATATGATCATCGATCTCTGTGCTCTGGGTAGGACTCATAAACTCTCCATCTGCATCTTATCTCAAGGCATCGCTGGTGAAATCGGGATAAATGCTGCAGTAAGGCGCAATCTGAATACACAGTTCATAGGGAAGATCCACCCACTAGATATGAATGAAGCGAGTAATTGGTTATCACCATTCAATATAGATCCTCGATTCCTCCTATCATTACCACCGGGCCACTTCTACTTCATGGGCAGTATGAATCCATCACCCATACCCCTTCTCATCACATTCGAGATATCTGAATGAAGGTGTTGTTAATGGAGGTCAAGGAAACTCCCGAATGGTTAAAGCTGCCTATACAACTTCAACACCAATTCTTTCAACATGCGAATGAAGAAGCAGAGAGGTGTAAGAAAAGGCTATTGGAGAGGATAAAGAAGATAAACGAGTTAAGGAGATACATTCGCACAGAACCTATAGAGGATAGTGACGAATGGAGAAGATGGAGGATCTCGGTCGTCGATGGATCTAATTCACCATCGATGAGTGAAAGGTTGGGGAGTAGGTTCGGAACCTACTGTGCGGGTTATATGATCTTTGAGGGTGAAGATTTTGTGGAAGAAGAGTACCGTGCAGGCATATTCATACACGATCAGATCGGTAGCCAGGATGTAACTCAAAAGTTTCTCCACATGTTTCGATGCAAGTTGGAGAGAGAAGTTGCATTGTACTGTTTAAAAGAGAAGGATGTCGATTACGTTCTGATCGATGGTAGCTTCTATGGATTTCGGGTAGATGCCCAGTTGATCAATAACGAACCGTTAGATATGTATGGATACGGTAGCGGTATGGAGCTTACAGAGGATGTGAGGGATATTACTTGGGAGCTTTTGAAGTCGAAGAGGGTCATCGGCATTATCAAGCGTACTCGGACGAGCGCTTTAGATGGTTGGCTCCTATACCTTCACGGTAATGAAGATCACTGTATAGATGTGAATGACAAGTACGTCATGTCCATACTCCTCCCCATTAAACATTGGTTCTCTTACGAATGGTTATTCGGTTCACCTATTTCATTCAATTTTTACAACGAATTTCGGCGTGTATATAGGTATATAGTGCTATATGAGAAGAAGAATGTTACGATGGATGAGATTTATGAAGCTACGAAGAGGAAGTTGAGTCGAAGTATTAAAGAGACGCTGGGCATAGGGATGGATATGTTCTTACAGACTGCAAGGCATTATATCCGATGCTGTAGCGCACCACCCTTCGAATTCGAAGTTCATAAAGAGATGGATGTTAAGCCGATACTTTCTTACTTTAAGGGCTCTCACAACCCTGCCACTGGATTGCCATGGGCCTTAGACTTGATAGATGAAAATATTTCATTACCGAAAGGTTTCAATAGAGAGTTCGTGGAGGAAATCGAGGCCCGTCTAATTCGAGACCCCGAAGTCTCGAATAAGTTAGCTTTACAAGAATACTTCTCATATTTGAATCCTCAAAAGGCGGAGGATTGACCATTTAGATATCATCTATTATAAAGGGAGCATATTAAGAGATTGATGGTAGATAAAAGTTTGCCAATTTAAGATTACGGTTGTGTTGCTGAAATTCTTCGCTTCTTCCACACCTGAAGGTATAGGACGATTATCGTTATGATCAAGGTAACCTGTGCGATCACTCCGCTGAGTATATTCCCCAGATGGTAGGCCGTTACATCGATCACCAATGGCGAGAATAAGGTTTGATTGGTCATAGGTTCAGAAACTTTGGCCATTATCGTTATACCTTGCACGGGGTTCCATGTAGTTAAATCGACTTCATATAAACCTTTAGAACTCTCTCTAGCCTCGATACCATTGACCGTGACGGAAGCTTTCTCAACGGGCGCATCATCAGATTGGTACTTTAATGTCACTACGACCTTCAATGAGCCCGGGAAGAACGATTGTAATCGATATTCGATCTGAAGCCTATCGAATGTAATATGGATCACATTCGATTTAAAAGAAGTAAGCCCGTAAGACCTATCCACTATGCTCTTTACGGTGTATTGGTATCTACCGATCTGGGTCTTCATACTTTCATCATTCAATGTAATAGTCCCGTTGAAGGGTTTGCCATCGTATAGGTAATGCGCACTCCACACAATATTCGCATTCCTTCCAACTTCTATCCGCTCTACCGATGATAAGGTTACATTTACAGTATCGAAGATTACCGAGATTACGTTAGATCTGAACGTTTTCAAACCGTACTTATTATCTATAATCTTACTCACGGTGTAGTTATAGAGGCCGACATTCAACTTCGTGATAGCATCATTCAAGATGATACTACCCACAAACTCACTATTGTCGAATTGATAAAAGCCTTTGGCAGAGATATTCGCACTACTCCCTACATCTATTCTTGACTGTTGAACGGATAAGGTTATATTTACAGTATCCCAGATTATCGAGCGAGTACCGACCGAGTCCAACCTTTTATGAGAGGATAAACCATACAGGTTATCCTTGATTTCGTCGACTCGAAGTGCCAATCTACCGACCCGATTCAAAGATGGTCGATACTCCCATCTATTCTTTGATGGTGACCATTCCATAGGTAGTGAGCCATTCAAGATGATCGAGCCAGAATCTTTTGTAAATTCTATATTATCGTATTGATACCGAACCTTGAACCAGATCGTGCCCGAGGAGTTCCAATCGATCCGCTCTCTATCGACACCGCCTTGATAGACCTCTAAACGGTCCCAAATGACATCTTGAGGACCTACAAGATCGTTCAAGATGGTAATCCCATACTTATTGCCAGATACTGAGGTTACATAGTATGACTCCCTCCCTACCGTAGGGAGTGATACATTCAACTCCCACCTCTTCGTAATCGGGTTATATCGGGCGGGCATACCACGAATCGATACCGAACCATCTGAAACGACTTCACCATCATATTCGTAATTCAATTCGAAGTAGACGATCGATGGGGTATCGATATCAACTCTTGGGTTGCTTGTACCTTTACCACTCACTTTAACCCTATCCCATATGATCGATACAGATCCAGCTACATCATTGAATACCTTCAATCCATAGGCCCTATCTTGAATCGAGGATACGGAAAATCTCTTCATACCTACCGATTGTGATGAAGCGGTCAATTCCCATCTTAGTAGGAAAGAGTTCCACTTTGCGGGCTCATCGTTGATCAAGATGAGACCCTTATCACCATCGAACCTCATTTGATCATACTCGTATATAGCGGAGAACCATACTGTAACTGGTGAACCGACATTCACACGATAGGCACTGGCACCCTTTACGACGATCCCGATCCTATCGAATATCACTTGAGCCATTACACGATTTACGAAATTAAATCCACCGTTCGCATAAGTAGTGAGCCAGACCTTTTTACCAATCGTTGGTTGGCTGTATAAGAATGTTATCCAACCCGAGCCATCGGGTTTGTAAACCGTACCATTTATATGAATATCGAATCCGACCACGTTAGTTCCATCGCTCTCCCATACATAGTGCATCCTTATTACAGCGGTAGAACCTACATCTACACGTATATTCGATGCCTGATCCAAGATTACTCTATCACGTACCCATTCCGCCTCTATAATAAAGTGGCTCGACATAATTACATTGGCGGGATTCGACTCGCTAGGGAATCCTAATGGACTCCCTTCAATGGGGTTCCACCTTGCAAATACGTACCGAGCTGTAGTACCTATAGTGTAAGGTGAACTCGCAGATATGGTAGCACTACTGCCTTCATCGTACCAATTGTCATTGGTTTGGCTACCGGATTGTGATACTGTAGCACCACTGACACTCGTCCTTAAAGATAGGTAGTATTGAGTTACGGCATGAAAGTTTACAGTACGGTAATTGTTCATGATTATGGATGGTGTCGTGAATCGGCCCGAGCTCCTCCTCCCTATGTACTGCAACTCTCCACCATCGATACTCCACGCTTTTAAATTCATCCGAGACTTTCCATCGATCACGTTCCATGTGTAATCGGTCACGACCCTCGCTTCAGTACCTTCATCGTACCAACCATCATCGAATTGGCTATAGAGTTTATTTACATTATTCCCTCCATTCACCATTAGGAAGTATTGTTTTATGCTGTTGAAGATCAATGTGTGGTAAGTGTTAAAGACTATATTGGGGATCGAAAAGCTACCAGAGGCTGCGGGTGTTATGGAGTTTGTAACATCATCCAAGGTGTAGCTGACGATCCTCTCTCGAACCTTATTCGGTACCGATACTTTAACGTATGAGCAGTATACAGTTATAGACATACCAGCATCGAACCAATGGTCGTTGGTGGGGCTCGGCGGATCGAAGCGAATATCTGCACCTCCAGATATCGATAGAGAATACTGTGTTACACCCTCAAAGGTTATCGTGCGTGGAGAGTTCATCAGAATAGTTATAGAGTATGAGCCACTACCACTCCTTGGTGATACATCGAAGTACGTTGTACCATCATGCCACCTTTTCAGATTGCTCCTAACTCTACCCGCAACCTCATTCCATACGTTGCTACATGATACGATCGCCGATGAACCCGCATCGTACCAACCTTCCCCACTCCCCGTCGCACCGCTCGGTCTATTCACAGCCAGATAGTATTGGGTTTGATAATTTCCTACGATCACGGTATCTGCTGAGAGTGAAAAGCCCGATGTTGGCCCCGTAGCGCTGAGAAATCGGTACCTTTTACCTGAAACCGTCGTTGGGATTATAGCTTCGTAGTTATAGGTGATCGTTGTGCCCAAGGTTATATTTGTGAAGGTCTTTGGGAGCTCAGCGTATGTAACGGTGAAGGGTGTTGCACCTATGTAACCTCTTATAACTACAGTAGCTCCATCTACGTTGGAGATGGGTGGTGTTGCTATGGCATTGAATGTGAGTGAATAAGTTTGGGCGTAAGCCGGTTCACCAAATATTATAGATGTGATCGACAGTAGAACGAAGGTGCTTATTAACAACATAAATAAGTTGCGCAGATGCATCTATACCACTATTCACATAATCTTATAGAATACTCCGTTATAAGTTTGAAAGAAAATATTTCATTAAATAGCATTTGGCAGATAATCTCATCTTGATTTATATAAATTTAATAGATGAATGAAATCATTAAAAAAGTATTTTAAAGCAAAGGTCATTATTAAAATCAGAATTCGAATGGTATGATCTTATAAAAATGGTAAATAGTGGTTATGATGCTGATAAAGAGGGGGTTCACCATTTAAAGTATGGCACAAAAGGATACATTAGCTAAGAGGGTTGGGATGCAGATCGCCAGAGTAAAGGTTGGTGAAACATTACATGAAAGGATTACATTCGCCATTCTGGTCGGTATATCATGCTACCTCGGCCTTTCTCTTATTCCGTTCTTGCCACAATCTTTAGCGATACTCTTTTCCATCCTCCTTCTATTGGTCGCTTTAAGGGATACAGCTGTAGCGATATTAAGTCTGCTCTTTATCATCAACATCACACTCGCCTATCAATTCGGAGCCTTGGTGGGGAACTGGGCGGGAACATACTTCATCTTTGCGTATGTACCTTTAATCGTCATCCTTACTGAACGAAGTGTTAAGGTTGAAGGGGCAATAGGTGCATCACTCGGTCTACTGGCAGCTATACTCATGCTCACCCCATACTACTTCATGGCGATACCACTCATCATCTTCTTTATAACCACCTATCGAAGGATTGGCAGGTTCAATCCTATCGCTACATTCCTTGCCTACTACCTTCCCATTCAAATTATAGCTACAGCCACGACCTCAAAGTTGACCAGCCAACCGATCCTGTACTCTTATGTGAATATAGACTTTTACCCGGGCGTCGAAGTTCTCACATTGACGAATATCATAGGCCCGATCGTGAATAGCGGGAAGGCACTTAAGGGTGATGCGGGGGCGTTCATCTATTGGGTGGTACAGTACTTTACGGGAAGTTTTGGTATAATCGCCTTCATATCGATGATCTTACTTTCGATATCGTCGAGCCTCATCTTCGAAGGTTGGATAATCCCATTA
>JANXEG010000040.1 GCA_025058425.1 Nitrososphaerales archaeon | reverse complement strand
TCGCCTAAACTTAAATGGTGAGGGGCCCTATCTTTAAGATTTTCAATCCCGACAGCCCTTAGCGCTTCATTACCTCTACGTTCAACCTCTTCCTTTGACAACCTCATATTCAAAGGTCCGAAGATTACATCCTCCCATACCGTGGGGCAGAAGAGTTGATCGTCCGGATTTTGAAAGACAAAACCTACCTTCTCTCTTACCTTCATTAAATTCTTACCCTCAACGGACATGCCCAGGACACGAACGTTACCACGAGATGGTTTGAGTAGACCATTGATCAGCATCAACAATGTAGATTTGCCCGCACCGTTGGGGCCAAGGATCGCAACCTTCTCTCCTTCAAATATCCTTAAACTTACACCATTCAACGCTTTTAAACCATTGGGGTATACGAACTCTACATTGTTCATCTCAATAGCTACCTCTAGCATTACACCATCACCAAATTACCAAATCACCAAATCTATATAATTGAGCATGATTACCACACTACAGATCGATATGGTGATGATGGCGAAGGCCCAATCTCTTACATGAACCTTCAAACCATTTACCGATCTTAATTCTCCCGAATAACCCCTCGCCAGCATGGCAAAGTATACACGCTCTCCACGCTCATAGGCGCGAATGAAGAGTGTTCCGATGATGTTACCGAGTGTCTTCATCACTTCCATTCGCCTTTGCTTCCTTGTAATGCGGCTCTCCCTCGCCAAAATCATTCTATACCCTTCATTAATAAAGTTGAAGATGAATCTATAGGTGATAGATGCCATCATGATGAATATCTGAGGTAATTTGAATCTACTCAATGCGTGAAGAATATCATTAAATTTGGTAGTCGATATGAGAAGAGTTAAGAATGCTACGGAGAGCCAGACTCTAAAGGTGAAGAGTATCATCCTGTAAATTCCTTCGTATGTGAGGTTTAACGATAGCCCAGCTATCGTGAATGATGCCAAAGCCCTTCCCGGTGTGATAAAGGGTAATGGTAGGGTGATGATCCCTGCGAATAATGGGATGAAGAATGTAACCCTAAATAAAAAGCTCTTTAAAGGGAGTTTGGACGAAATTGCAAGTAAAAGTACAACGCCCATCAAGAGAATCAAAGGGGTGATCTTCATCATCGAGACTATCGTTATTATGAAGATCGTGGTCATGAAGAGCTTTACCGTTGGATCGATCCTCTGCAAAGATCCATCTAATGAAGGATATCTCTCCGAATAAACCATATCTTCAAAGGCCTTCAATAATTCTTTGATCATCGTCTACATCTTCTAATTCTCAAAACTTTACCTATAATAAGGGTTGTGCCCAGTACGAACAGTGTCGATAATACACCAACGATTATATTCGCTACCTTATTCCCTTCAAGTCCAGGGATTTCATAATCGGGAAGAGGTGGCCGATATATGGGCTGCTCTTCTGCTCCAAATAATTCTGCAAGTTTATCGAAGGTCTCCGCAGATTCATACAGCCATAGTCCCCCAATGAGTACAAATACGACCGATACAGCTATGCCTGTAACGATCATTCTCGACATGATCACACCTCTATCCTACCTTGGTTGTGAATCTTAATTCACCCATCCAAAGTGGCGCGATCTTAGGAATCTCCATAAGATCAGGCCTGACTTTGAGCAGGATTGAGATGATCGCCATGCTCACGATCCCTTCCCCAACACCTATTACGAAGTGGTGCAGACCCATGGCAGTTACAGCTATCGGAACGCTATAAGGGAAGGTGAGTGTGGATAACCCCAGTTCCAAACCTGCAAAGATCGCCGCTAACACATCACCTACGAGCGCGGCGAGGAATACTCCAATGAATAGAGCGGTCTTACTACTCTTGATCTTTAAGATTAAGAGGCATACCATATATGGTATGAAGACACCTACTATGCCCATATTCCATACGTTAGCACCTAACGTGGTTATCCCACCATCACCGAACAGGAATGTCTGGATCAAGAGGATGATACTCATTGAAATCAAACCCGCATACGGGCCCAAGGTTATTGCTAGTATAGGCCCTCCAAGGATGTGCGCAGTAGTCCCTCCTATAATTGGATAATTCATCATTTGGGCGGCGAAGAACATCGCGGTTAAAGTTGCCATCAAAGGTATGTGCTTCTCATCGATAACCTGCCTTGCTCTTCTAAATGCAAATACCCAAAAGACGATCGTTGCCAAATATGTGATTGCACATATGTGAAGATCGAGAAAGCCATCTGGTATATGCATATGCAAGTATAGAATGATTGGTATTAATATCTTTTACGATAGTAATACGATGTTGTTCTTTCGATCTTTTCGATTCTTTTCGATCTTAACCCATGATATATTCGATCATCTCTTTAATCAGATTCAATTATTTATCTCCAAAGATTCACATTTTGAAATTTAATTCATTAGGTTTTTACTATTGTAGAGTGATCGATTGTTTGATATAGACTCAGATACAAAGCGGTTAAGATAAGAAAGCAAGAGTGATTAGGCCTGCAATTAAGCATAAAAATGCTACCAACATAAATGGTGATGCAAGGCCAAAATGGTCTGAAAGAGTACCAACAAGGATGGGTCCGATGATAATTCCAATATCATTGAATGTGCGATAAAGCCCTACCGATAATCCCCTATACTTTAAATTCGATTTATCGATGATGATCGTTGCCTGTGATGGTTGAATCATACCGTTCGAGAAACCATAAATTAGCGCGATGAGAACCATGGAGAGGAAATTATTGGCGTGAATAAAAGTATAACATGAGATCGATGCAAATAAAAATCCGAGCACTAATAGCGGTTTTCGTCCAAGTTTATCGAGCAACGATCCAGAACAGATGATCGTCACAAAACTTGCAAATGCCGCTACACTCAGAATTACCCCCATCTCGATGTTAGAAAGGCGAATTACTTTTACACTGAAGAGGGGGATCGCCACATTCCTTAACCCTCCTACCATGGTAAAGCTCACTATAGATCCACCATATAGTACAAGTAGGTTTTTATCACGCAACATATTCATTATTTCATTGAAGTGTACGTGAAATTTTCTCTCTTCTCTATCTACTTGTATACATTCGTGCACTGTAAATTGTGTGAATATTGTAGCGATAAATGCAAGGATCGATAATGTGATGAATGGTGCACGAAGGCCGCCCAATTCCACAATGAATCCCCCAACGGCGGGCCCAGCAGCTACACCTAAAAAGAAGCTTCCTTGGAAAAAACTCATATAAAGTCCTCTTTCATTCGCCGGTGCGATATCACCTATGTAAGCCATAGCGGATGTAGTAAGCATCGCCGCACCTATGCCTTGAATAAGTCTAGAGAAGATGAGCTGGTAGATATCTGTTGAATATGCAGCGATCGATGCTGAGATCGTAAAGAAGATCGTACCCATTAACATCATTCGCTTTCTACCAAATCTGTCAGCGAACGAACCCATAGGTACATCGCTAACGAGCCTTGCTAGACCAAAGGCCGATATTACAAAACCAGCTATAAAGTACGGGACATTAAAAGACTCAGCATAGATGGGTAAGATTGGGCTTATAATCCCGACTCCAAGCATGACGATAAATACCGTAATACATGATATTAGGATTCTGAGCTTATTCTCCCTTAACGACAATAAATCTTCCTCTTTTTAATAAGAGATTTTGCTTTAAAATTTTGCGTTTATATAATCAATGATCGATGATCGAATATCATGATCGAATCAAGTTATTCTTATTTATAGAGATCACCTTCCGTGGAGAGGATTCTGCTATCATTGCTATCATTTATTTATTACTCATTCTACCACACTTATCCACCATTATTAGAAAAATAGATTAGCTACCTTTACAAAAGGTTTAGAGGTAGATATGAAGTCCTATAATGAGAAAAATATCATCGCGATCGATGGAAGATTGCCTAAGTTGGGCTCGAACACATTTATAGATCCTGATGCGAGAATAATGGGTGATGTAAGGATCGGTGATAATTCTTCAGTATGGTATGGAAGTTTGGTGAAGGGTGAGATCAATCCGACCGAGATTGGTGATGAATCTGTAATTGCAGACCATTGTCTTATTGAAGATTCAAAGTTGGGTAGAAGGGTATTAATAAGCCATGGTGCAATATTACATAGATGTACGATAGAGGATGAAGTGCTCGTAGGTGTAGGTGCGATAGTATTGGATGGTGCATATATTGAGCGTGGTAGTATTATAGGCGCTGGCAGTTTGGTAACATCGAATACAAGAATACCTAAAGAAAGTATCGCTATTGGCCAGCCAGCAAAGGTATTGAGAGAGTTAAGAAAAGAGGATAAAGAGTACTTTCAAAGAGCTCTTGATGAAGCCTTTTCAAAATCAAAGATGTATATGAGAATATTTAAGAAGCATTTATAAAGCATCATAATTTAATCGATGATATGCTTATATTCTTAAATTCTTAAAAGATTACGTAGCATTTGCGTTTCAATTGAAAGAGGTTAAAAATTTGAAGATAAAACGTTTAGCTGAGCTCGAGGGTTGGAGGAGGAGCCATTATTCGATAGATATAACTCCAAGTTGTGATGGAGCTGAGGTTACGGTCTTCGGTTGGGTTGCGAGTATTCGTGAACAGGGAGGGATAACATTTTTAATCTTACAAGATAGAGAAGGGATCCTCCAAATCACCATCCGTAAAGATGAAGTTTCGCCATCGATTATAAAGAAGGTTAGGGGGCTCAGTGAACACTCGATCATCGCCGTAAAGGGGATAGTAAGGAGTATCGAAAAGGCCCCCCATGGTGCGGAAGTCATCCCTAAAGAAATAAAGATCCTTGCCCTAGCCCAAAAGACCCCTCCCTTCCAATTATTCAGTAAGACCCAACCGAGCCTCGATAAAAGGTTAGATCTACGTGCGGTCGATTTAAGGAGGCCTGTAAATTTAGCGATCTTTAAGATCAGACATCATGTATTAACGGCGATCAGAGAATTTCTTTTACAAGAAGGTTATTGGGAGGTGAATACTTCTAAAATCATCGCGACAGCCACAGAAGGGGGTGCAGCGTTATTCCCCATACTCTACTACGATAAAGAGGGCTTCTTGGCCCAGAGTCCACAATTGTATAAGGAGCAACTTACAATAGCATTCGAAAAAGTATTTGAGATAGGGCCTGTATTTAGAGCCGAACCGTCTCGTACGCTCAGACATTTGGCTGAGATTACATCTGTCGATATTGAAGAAGCTTATGTGAATTATGAGGATGTTATGGCTACGTTGTCGAAACTCATCCAGTACGTCATTCAAACTTTACAGAAGAGGTGTATAAATGAATTGAATCTATTGAATGTAAAGTTAAAGGTGCCCGATCTACCATTAAAACGGTACACGTACAACGAGGTTTTAGAAATCTTGAACAAGGAAAAGCAGCTCGTCAAATGGGGCGAAGACCTTTCCACACCGGCTTTGAAGGTATTGGGAGAAAAGCTCCCCGAATTCTACTTTATTACAGATTGGCCTACAGCATCAAAGCCCTTCTATATAAAGCCACGTGAGGATAATCCAGAGATCTGTGAGGCCTTCGATTTTATGCACGGCTCTATAGAGATAGCATCTGGTGGTACGAGAGTGAATTCGAAGAGGTTATTGATGAAGAGGTTGAAGGAGCAAGGTTTAAAGCCACAACAGTTCGAGTATCATCTGAAGCTCTTCGATTACGGTATGCCACCCCATGCGGGTTTCGGTCTAGGATTGGAAAGGTTGATGATGGTCCTCACCCAAAGGGAGAATATAAGAGAGGTTACTCTATTTCCAAGAGATAGGCTCAGATTGGTACCTTAAGTGGGTGTAGAGCTACGGCCAAAAAGAAGATCACTTTAAAAGAGATTAAACATATAGCCTGGCTGGCAAGGATCGAACTTTCAAAGAAAGAGGAAGCATTATTTAGAGAACAGCTGAATGAGATTTTAGAGTATTTTAAAAAGATCGACGAGGTAGATGTGAAGAACATTCCTCCCACATATCACGTAGTCGATATCGTAAATGTATTCAGACCCGATGAAGTAAGAACCTTCGATGCAGATAAAATCCTCAGCACCGTTCCACAGATGAAAGAAAGGTATGTAAAAGGTCCGAGGGCGATCTGAAATGAAGAGTTATATTCTAGAACTCCCAGCAACGGAGATCATCGATAAGATAAAGAGGCAAGAAGTATCTGCTGAAGATTACATCGCCAAACTCTTTGAGAAGATCGAGCATGAAGAGCCCAGAATCCATTCATTCATCACCCTAACAAAGGAATCGGCTTTGATTCAAGCACGGATGATCGATCGTAAGATTAAGACCATCAAGGATGGTGAGAAGTTAGGTAGGCTCTGTGGTATCGGTGTAGCTGTAAAGGACAATATCTGCACAGAAGGTATAAGGACCACGTGTGGATCACGTATACTAGAGAATTTTATACCGCCATACGATGCGACCGTGGTTGAAAGGATCAAGGGCGAAGGTGGTATAATCATCGGTAAGACGAACATGGATGAATTCGGAATGGGTTCGACTACTGAATATAGCTACTTCGGACCTACATTTAACCCATGGGATGTGAGTAGGGTTCCGGGAGGCTCCTCTGGTGGTAGTGCATCTGCGATCGCTGCCGATGAAGCGGGTCTGGCTTTAGGTGCAGATACAGGCGGCTCGATAAGGTGTCCAAGTAGCTTCTGTGGTACCGTAGGTCTGAAGGGCACGTACGGTTTAGTGAGTAGATACGGTTTAATATCCTACGGGAATAGTTTGGAGCAGATAGGCCCCATCACCAAGAATGTAAAAGATTGTGCACTCCTCTTTGGTTGCATTTCTGGCCACGATCCAAGAGACTCCACATCATTACCCTATCCATCCAAGGATTATACTCAGAGCTTGATAGATGATGTAAAAGGTTTGAGAATAGGTGTAGTGAAAGAGTTCTTTGGTGAGGGTACAGATGAGGTAGTGGCAAAGTATGTGTGGGATTCTATCAAGAGTTTGGAGGGCTTGGGCGCCTCTTATACCGAGTTATCTATAAAGTCGCTCGAATACGCTTTACCAACATATTATATTATCGCGATGTCTGAGGCGAGTTCGAATCTGGCAAGGTACGATGGTTTAAGGTACGGATTTAGAGCCCCGGATAAAAATTACGATTGGAATACCGTCTTTTCGAAGAATAGGCGGTTGGGATTCGGTCTGGAAGTCAAAAGGCGCATCATCCTCGGAACCTACGCACTCTCAGCCGGATACTTCCATGAGTACTACTTAAAGGCTCAGAGGATTCGTACACTGATTCGAAGGGAGTTCGATCAGACTTTCAAGAAGTGTGATGTTTTGATATGCCCTACGATGCCGATCTTACCCTTTAAGCTCGGTGAAAAGGTGAAAGATCCATTGGAGATGTATATGTGTGATATCGATACAGTACCTGCCAATCTGACCGGTCTGCCCGCCATCTCTATACCCTGTGGCATTCATCACGGCCTACCCATAGGATTGCAGATCATAGCACAGATTTATAGGGAAGATTTACTATTTAGAGTAGCGTACACTTTTGAGCAGAATTGTTTTAGTGTAAATGGTTGAAGTGTATGGTTAAGGAGGATTTGGTAAGGATAGGGCTTGAAGTTCACTGCCAACTTACAAAACTTAAGAGCAAATTATTCTGTAATTGCTCTTCAGATTATCGAGGGAAAGGGCCGAATACCAACATCTGCCCGGTATGCTTTGGTATGCCTGGTTCATTACCGGTTCTGAATGAAAAAGCACTAAAGTATGCATTGATGATCGCTCTGGCATTAAATGCTAAAATATCTGAGAGGATGCTATTCTATCGAAAGAACTACTTTTATCCGGACATGCCCAAGAACTTCCAAATTTCTCAATATGACAAAGCTGGTGGTATGCCATTAGCAACGGGAGGTCGATTAAGTTTGGATGATGGTAAGATCATCAATATACGAAGGATTCAGTTGGAAGAAGATACTGGCAAATTGAGTTACGATGGTACGATCGAATCCTCCAGCACAACTTACATCGACTACAACCGAGCGGGTATCGCTCTGATAGAGATCGTAACCGAGCCTGATATGAATTCGCCCAAAGAAGCAAGGCTCTTTCTCCAGAAGTTGAGTTCTATACTGGAGCATTTAGGTTTATGTGATCCGAATTTGGAGGGCGCGATAAGGTGTGATGCGAATATATCGTTTGGTGGTGGGAGAAGGGTCGAAATCAAGAATATTTCATCCTTTAAAGAAGTGGAGAGGGCTCTAAGGTTTGAAATCACTAGGCAGAGGAACCTCGTATCGAAAGGTATTGAGGTGAAGAGTGAAACGAGACACTGGGATGATGTAAGGAGGGTTACATTCAGCTTAAGGGTGAAGGAGGAAGAGGAAGATTATAGGTACTTTCCAGAGCCCGATCTTGTACCTATCGAAATCTCGAATGAAATGATACAACAAGTTTTGAGCGAGATGCCCGAATTACCGGAGGCGCGTAAAAGAAGATTTATGGATCGGTACGGCCTTCCATCACAAACGGCTGAAGTTTTAACTAGTAGAAAGGCTTTGGCCGATCTCTTTGAAAAGAGCATCGAACTATACCCTAATGCAAGAGAGATCGCGAATTGGTTGGCTAGTGATTTACTCGCCTATTTGGCTGATACGAATAAAGAGATCGAATCTTTGAATGTCAAACCCGATCATTTTGCGGAATTGGTACGCCTTATCGATGATGGTGTGATCAGTAGAAGTCTTGCGAAGTCTATATTCATAGAGATGGTTTCAACGGGCAAGATGCCGAGCGAAATTGTGAAGGGGAAGGGGTTGGAGAAGATTTCTGACCAGGATTATATCTTACAGGTTGTGGATAAAGTCTTTAAAGAGAATGAAAGGGCGGTAAAGGATGCCCTTATGAATGAGAAAGCGATAAATTATCTGATGGGTTGTGTGATGAAAGAATCGGGTGGTAAGATCGATCCTAACGTAGTCCTTCAGATAATTAGGCAGAGGCTCGATCAGATAAGGTCGGTGAGGTGATCGAATTGTTATACAACCAACGACCTTTCACACCACTATCGAAGGTTGAACAGGCAGGGTCTTTAGGGCTACTTCGCCCAAGTATCGTGAATAGGATCAAGAGGAGGATGAAGTATGTGGAAGAGGGTGTGGCACGTGTGGAGAGGGCCTCCGGCATCCCCTACCCCAAGTACTATATCGAGCCGGCCCTCCCCGTAGTTTCGAGTAGTGTAGAAGTTGGAAAAGTTGGGATTCTCTATGCAAGGACACTCCCTCTGGTCGATGAAAGGGGTCTAGAGATTTACGTAGAACTATCAGCACCTCTAATTTTACACAGTGTAAGGACCACGATTCATGCAGTCTTAGCCCATGAGTTTTTACATTATCTAGAACTCGTTAGGAGGTTCATTAAATTGGAGACGATTTCGGATGAACAACCTTTTACACTCTTCGAGTCGAGATACTTCGATTCGAGCAAATTGTACGATGCGAAGCGAGTCTTGAAGGATCGGGCTTTGGTCAAACTTATTGAGAGAAGATTCTCCAATGGATTGGTCGATGAGAAATTGAATCAAAAGGTGGCGAAGCTGTGGATCGGAAAGAAGATGCCTATGATCAAACTCTCTCCTGAAATCGGTACCATTAAAATACCCATATCATCGATCCTGAATGCAAGGTTCGATCCATTATTGGTAAGTAAATTGAATGAGTGGGAGAGAGAAAGTAGTGAAGGTGTGTAGGTTAAATCAGATTGAGAAGCAGACCCTTCTTAATGTAGTTGAGAATATTACAAAACGTAATAGATTAACTGCCGTCTGTGCGTACGGTTCTAAGGTCGCTGGTTATGCGAAGCCCAACAGCGATTACGATCTGATCGTAGTCTTAGAAGGTTATCGAAATAAAATCAAGTACTCTTACGTAGAAGGTGAACTCAATGTTTCTGCTCTGCTCGTAGATCGAGATGCCCTGATCGCCGATGCGAATCAGGCTTCTTTGGGAGAGTTCGTCATAGGTAGATTTTTGAATATCTATGAGGCTTTGGTTGGTGAAGAGTTTTTATGGAATGTAGAAACGACCTACAAAAAGAGGGTGATGTTAGAGACCCTATATGAAATAGCTTCTATACATGGCCCGTTCATCACCGAAATCATCTTACCCCTTGAATACTTTTTATTTGAAAAATTGAAGAAGAGGGCAACGATCTACCCTCCTGCCCTTTATAGCTACGTGAAGACGTACAGTGGGAACTATGCTGAAGAGAATCTTCGGGCTACTTTAAAGGGCTTTGAAGCCGCTGCGATCAGTTTGAAGCAAGAAGGTTTGATTTCATATAATGATGGAGTAGTGAGGGTAACACGTAAGGATCTGGCGAATAAATTGGCCCGACTCTCATCCTTAATAGCGTATGCAACTCGTGGTGTTACTCAGTATGCGGTGCATACGTATGCGGGGCGTGTAAGGCCTAGTGTAGTAACTAAGGAAATCCTTTCGAAAATTTCTCGTTCTAAAGATATCGTCGAAGTTCCAGAGAATCTTCGACAACCTAAACATCTGTGGAGGATCGAAGAGGGCTTATTGATAATCGATGATGAGGATTGGATCTATCAAGTAGCTGAAGTACTAGGCCTTGGTAAGGGATTTAGACTGATCAAAGGAGAGCAGTTGGGTGAGGTATACAATATCTCGAGAGTTTATACGTTAGATGATGGCATCAATGTAGTGAAGTTGGTAGTAAAGAAGTTTAGAGATATCAAATCTTTGAAGTGGGCTTTACTCGGTCTATGGGCCTTCGCGAAGAGGTTCGATATGGCCCCTATCTCAAGGCTATACAGAGAATACTTTGCGATCAGGACCTTAAGAAGGTACGGCCTGAATACACCAGAAATCGTTTCAGTAATCCTCAACGATAGGATACTTGTAACAAAGTTCATCGATGGTGTAAATTTAGGTAAGGTCATTCACGATCTGTATGAAGGAAGAGGTAGTGAAGAAGCTGTAAAGATGTACGGTGAAGCGATCGGTATAGCACATAGAGCGGGTTATACACTCGGCGATACCAAGCCGAGTAATGCGGTACTCTTTAATGGTAAAATTTACCTTACAGATCTGGAGCAGGCGAGCCTCGGTGGTGATAAAGCGTGGGATGTAGCGGAATTCCTCTACTACTCCTCTAAACTCACTCTAAATATTCAAACCGTTAAAAGGATTACCGAAGCCTTCTTAGATGGGTATTTAAAGTATGGTGATAGAGAAACGGTGAATGAGGCTATGGATCACCGATACCTTGCACCCTTCGTAACACTTCTGATGCCACAGGCGATTAAAGCGATAAATGAAGTCGTGAAGAAAAAGGTTCAATAAACCTTCATGGCGTTTATCTACCTTTCTTAAATTGGGTAAAACCACACTTTCCACAGCTGAATCGATCGGCATGTTCAGCGAGAAAGACCCCCTTTCCACACCTCGGACATTCTCTCTTTATGCATAATGCTTTGTTACCTTGGATTCTATAAAACTTCCACACCTGTGGGTTTGACTTCTTCTTCCTTGCTTTTTCAGACGCCTTCTCCGATTCAGACATATTCATCCCTACTTACTCGCCTTCTTTTCCTTTTTTAATTTTTCACGCTCCTCTTTACTCAACATTCTCATAAAAAGGTATCTGGGAAGGTGCCTCTTTGCGTCCTTTTCATCATCGTATATGTAAAAAGTACCTATCACATCTCTACTGCCTGATGTTGTAGATAATTTTATAAGATAAACCTTTTCCTTCTCGATCTTTAAAGCGGATGCTAATGCTTCAACAGCTTCATTCCTTTTGATCAACCCTGCGGCGGAGGGGAAGCGGCATACGTACTCCTTCCTTCTGAGCAATCTGTTCTCTTCAACACTTAAGATTTCAATAGACAATAGGCCCATCACCGATCAGCAAGTGTTAATTAAAAACTATAATCATTTTTAACGATTTTGTTCAGTTCGAGACCCATTTCTTTAAGAATCCTAAACGCATTCTCCTTACTTTCTCTATCGATATGAATAAGGACTACACCGACCTTCGGTTGGCCGTAGAGCACTAAAGTTTTTAATGGGTAAAGTGCGATGATGAGTAGAGTTAAGAGATCTTCTTCACCTTTCACAAATATTCTTACGGGCTTCTCTGCCTTGAGTGCCTTGATCACCGCTTGTAAAGCATCCTCGGAGATGGATCCTGCCGGATTCTCTGTGTAAATTTCTGTTACATGAGCGATGGGGATCTTCGGCCTTTCACTCCTCATCTCCCTCCCATCTACCACTTGTACCGTAGGGATTAATCCCAGTCTGATAAGGCGTTCGGTTGTGGCATCTCCTACAGTGACAATAAGTTCACTATGACGAATCTGCTCTAAGAAGTTTGATGTGATCTGCTCATTATCGATCAATCTGCCAAGTGGCTTCTTCAATTCTTCCCTTAACCTTTCAGGGAGTTGGTAAACCTTCGTCATGAACTTCACTCGATCATTATCGATGATGAATTGTATACTTACGTCACTTTCAAGGCATAACGCCCCGGTGTCTTGATATTCAATACTTTGGCTATCTGTGATTCATTAGTATTTATGATGATGACCAATCCGGACCAGTTTGGGCTGAGGTCTGTAGAGTGGCATACGGGGCATACGCGACCGTTGGTCAATGCATGACATTTTCTACATGCAAATTCTTTAGGCATAATTTATGACCCCTTACTTCGATTCCTTCTCTGAAACCTTCCCTCTAGCCCTTTCTATATCTTCCTTGATCCATTCGAGCGCTCCTAAAAATGGTTGCCTACACGTTACACCGATCTTGCCCATCGCTACACCCCTGCTCAAACTTACTGCGATTATTCTCACCCTCACCTTCGAGCCCACTTTAAGTACGCGTTTGGTCTGAGTGGCGATGATCGCTCCCTGCTTAACATCGCTCGTCAGATAATCATCGGTTATTTGAGATAAATGTAATAGGCAATCGGTAGGCCCGACTCTAACGAAAGCCCCAAAGTCTGTAATTTCTACTACTTCACCTTCGACGATCTCTTGTATCTTCGGGTAGAATGAGAGGATCGTAAACCTTACTCTATGGTACGTCGAACCATCACCCGGTATGATCTTCCCCACCCTTTCTGCGGATA
>JANXEG010000039.1 GCA_025058425.1 Nitrososphaerales archaeon | reverse complement strand
GTGAGTCTTCAATACAGATGAAACCACTTCATTTGGATCGACGGACCTGATCTTCGTCGCCAACTCGATCTGCCTTTCCAACTTTTGTAGTAATGATTTTAGCGTGGAGTAGCTACTTCTCGATTGTTTTAATGTGATCTGTTTGGTATGGTGCGTGAAGCCGAAGTTATAGAACTGTTGCTCGTTCTTCAACCTATTTCTAATTACATCGATAAACTCCACTAATTTACTGGGGGGTGTATTTTGTAAACTTGCATTATAAAACTCTAAAGGATAGTATGATGCAACATCTATATTATGCGCCTGGCGTTGAACTTCATTCGGTATAATGATCGGTTGTATCAAAAGGGGCGCATCCATCAACCCCCCTATCTGGGCGGGAAGGTAATCACGTGAGAAGTTTATTAACACATCGAGTAAGAGGATTATCGAGTCCTGATCGCCATCACAATCCCTCCTCTTTGCAGAGTGCCAGTAAGGATGGGCAAAGCATACTTGGGCGTTGGTAAAGCCGATGATTCTACCCACTATGCCAGCCGAAGTGTGTGGAGCAAGGCCTAAGATCAGATGTCCTATAAGATCTTCCTTAGAGCGCACATTATAGTAGGGTGGTTCGCCGTAAAAGTGAACGAGAAGGTCATCGATAAACTTTGCTACATTCACCAGATATTCTCCAGCCTCTACTGGTAGGATAACATCTTGAGTGTAAATTTCAAGGAGTTGGTCTTCAGATACCAATGGTTTACCATTTACATCTTTCTCATAACCGAGTTCACGGAGCTTCTCTACTGGAGTACCGATCTGGTAAGGGTAAAAGTGTGTAAGTGGTGCATTGGTGACATCAAACCTTACGGTACCGTCTTTATAAACGGATAGACCATACTTGTGACGGAAGAGCCCCTTCTCTAAAGGTTCTGGGATGCGAGTGGGGTTTGTTAGACCTTGAACACCTTTTAAGGGAGGGGTTGGTTGATATTTAACACGATTGATCGCCATTTCTAAATTCTGCTTCAATGGGAAATCGATCGATGAGTAAGGTTGGCCAACTACTTTGCAGAAAGGGCAAAGCTCACCGATTACGGTTCTACCACATGAAGCACACTTTTTCTCTATATGCACATCGCTCCCACAACGAAAGCATTTTGCCGATGTACAACGTGAACCACAGTTATTACATACTAAATTTATCAGATCTATACTTATATGACCTCGTCTGGCAGCCTGCATTATATCACGTTTAGGTCCTCCATTTAAACCTACAGGAAATAGAACGTGAACGGGAGGTTTCATCCTCCTCGGCATAGCTTTCTCAGGCCTACCGACACGAATGCCCACAAATACCGATACCTTTCTTTGAATAGGTATACCAGAAAGGGATGAAAGCATTTCTAAAACATTCTTCCACCCAGGGAGTATGGAGAGATCGCTACCTAGCTTTAAAATCTTCATCAACACATACGCTGATTCGCCACTTACCTTTATCATATCCTTATCGATTTGATGGGGTACACCTAGCTTCTCAAGAATCTCTTTAAAGTTACTCTGATCGCGCAAGGCAAGTGTGCAGGTATGTAACTCAGAGGACACCACGGTTAGATTTTGCCTTAATATGAGAACCTCTTGAGGAGATAAGACATCCCAATAGAATAAGTATTTAGGATGTAATGGTACGCCCAAAACCTCACTCAATAAGAAAGCTTCTGAAACGTTAGGCTTGACTGTAAGTGGATGATGAATGAAGTCCTTTAGGCGCGAACTCTCTATCCCTACATTATCGGCACAACGCTCGATCGATTGAAACTTCTTCTCTATGCAAGATTTTAAATCTTGACACCACCATTCCTCTACATAAGGTGAAGGGACTAAGGCAATATTATTTTCAAGAAAATCACCAAAACTCACCAAAACATCGCCCAAATAGAGAACCTTCTCAACTCTGTCACGAATTTTCTCAGCCTCTTCCACACTTTCAACCTTTACTACTGAGCGATCCTTTAATCTCACTATCGGTGTGTCGATCGTATCTACAAAGGCTATCGTGGCAGCCTTACCTGGAATATCCGTCTTTACCTGGGTACCTGCTACGATGGGATAATCGAGCAGTACTGGAACTACTGGATGAATGCCTATCGTGGCCAAACCTGTATTATAACAACGGCCATACCTCAATCTGAAACCGCCCAACTTACCAGGGGTTGAAAGAACAGGCCTGCCTGAGATCACTTCAGCGAAGTGGGAACCTTCCTTGCGCATTTCGTCTGAAATCTGTTTCGCACTCTCCAATTCACTTAGCCATTCCCAATCACGAATGGATAGGTCTCTTGTAAGTTGGACCAACTTTCTTGATCGGCCGATGATACCATCGTTCAATACCCTTAGCGCTCCACCACGCACACGATCGGTTTCGATCCTCTTCAATCCTCTATGGACAACGACCTCAACAGGGTCTGTTTCGACACCATTGATCTCCACTGGTAAGTGGTGTAAAGCGAACTCTAAGTCTTTATCAGAGACTTTGTATTGAAAGTTCCCCACTTCACGCTCATATATCCTCAACTCTTCGATAAACCTTCCAACTTCATCCAGAGTGGGGCGATAATTATCGATGCCAAAGATCTTTCTTAAGTGATCGGCGATGACTAGAGTAAATGCAGCCTCGGTTCCACCAGCTGAACGGATCGGCCCTGCAAAGTAGATCGCTAAATGGCTTGTGCCATCGTCATTCTTCTTTATCCTGATCGATGATATACCTTGTAAAGGTGCAACCGTGACACCATCCGTCACGACTGCCAATCCAGCACGAATGGCCTGATTTAGAGCATCTTCCGCAGATAAGAAACCAAATTTACCCAATGCGATCTCTTCTGCTATAATCAACGCTACACGCTCGGTTCGAAACTTACTCAACAATTCTCTCAATCTATTTGAGATGGGCAATTTTAAGAGATGTTCGACTCTATCCGGCAGATCTAAAGCGATCTCTGCATCAATGCTTAATGAAGGGTCGAGCCCTTTACCTCTAGCCTTCGTAGCGATACTTTGGAGAGTTTCTAAACTCTTCAATAAATTATGGTAATAAGTACGGTAGTGGGTAGGTAAAGGCACATTTAATTGATTTATATCATGGACGTGTGGTGATGTCACATAACATCACGACACAAAATCCTGATCACAAGCATGTTTATTTGCACTTTCTGATACTTTTTACAATTTCCTTAAGTGTAGATTCGAAACCCTCTTCTTCGAGCAACGTTCCTAAGACGATGATATCTGCCCCTGCTTTGGCCACTTCTACAGCATCTTCTACACGTTTGATCCCTCCACCAGCGATGATAACACCATTAAAAACCTTTCGAACGGCTGAAACTACAGATGGTGATATATGTGACGTCACACCAGAGCCAGCCTCCAAATATACGAACCTCATACCCATGTACTGAGCTGCTAATGCGTACATAGCTGCTAAATTTGGTTTAGATGGTGGAATTCCCCTCGCTCTACCGATGAAACCGATCGCACCCCCATCACCTATTACAACGTAGCCCATAGGTATCGCTTCGAGGCCATACTTCTTAACCAATAAGGCACCGAGAGCTTGTGCTTGGCTGATAAAGTAAGGGTTATCAGAATTTAAAAGTGAGCTGAATAGTATAGCATCGGCTTTTGGAGAGACCGTGAGCGGGTTTCCAGGGAAGAGAATTACAGGGAGCTTTACCGACATCTTTACTGCCTCGATGACCGAGTTTAATTCGAGTTGATCGGCAGCCGTTGATCCGCCTATCAATATACCTGAAACACCACACTTTTCAGCCGAATTTGCTATCGTTCCAGCCTTCTTGGGTGGTAGATCTTCAAAGTCTAACAGGGCTAGGCAGATCGTTCCGTACTCACTGATCTCTCTTCTCAACCTCTCTTCCACAGGGCCTATATTCAAAGACTCACCTTCCCTGAAAGGTAGTTATCGACAAATTCATTGTATACATCTATAGGTTCCTTTTTGGATGATAAAGTATACTCTACGCTTAAGCCACAACTTCCACACGCGATCGTAGCCAATCCCTTATTCTTCACCTTCACTTTAATCGATACCATACCACAGCGAGGGCAACTGAATACTTTAGGTAAAGTTCGTTTTACAACTCTAATTACACGCCGCCTTCTCCTTCCCATAAAGACCGTAACAAAGAATAGGAGGGACTTAAATAAATCAATTTACATTAAAATATTCTAATAAAATGAGGGAAGATTCAAAATCATTGAAACAATGATTTCAGTTTATATAAAAATTTGCAGTAAGCGTTATAAGGAAAAATTATACAAAAATGTATAATGATGTTGAAATCGATACTCGATAACGATCCTATTGCGAAATTTCTATTCGAGAGGTCAGCATTAACCTACTCACAACTGGACACGTACCTTATCGATTCGATGAGTGACATGAGATTGGAAGAGAAGATTATGTTAAGAGATGGTAAAAGAGTGAGTAAGGGTTCATTCTTAAGAACTCTAAAACAAGCACAGATGAATGTTAGGAAAGCATTCTATACATTGATACTTATGGAGTACTTGAAGATTTTAGAGAGTGGTACAACTTCAGGCCTAATTGAAGTGGGAAAGACTTTAGATCGAGTAAAGGAAAGTTCACCAACATTTGAGCACATAAAAAGAGTTTTAGAGGTCATTGATGTGACATTAAATCGATTATCAACACCAATATCACGAAGAAGAGATATCACATGATATTTAACGAAAAGTTATTATAATGACGCAACATAATCACATAATGTCACATGAGCATCACCGATTTGATCCCATTGATGATCTTAAGTATGATCGTAATGATCAATATATTAACCTTAGCCTATTATTTACCAAGGATTAGAGAGATTGTCTCAGAGAAGAAGGAAGCATCAGAAATCTTAAAGGATATGTTAACTGAACTTCATAATAGACTCGATGCTCAGGAACGTAAAATAGCAGATCAGGAGATCAAGATAGATTTAATTGAAGTAAAGGTTAATCGCTTTATGAAAAGTAGTGAATATGTGAAGCCTAGTGAATCTATATCACAAGATTCAGAAATTAAAGAGATTGTTAAAGAGATCAAACAACGATTAGAAAGTTTAGAGAGGCCCGTCACTGTTGCATCACAACCTAAATCACATCATAGAGAGAGGGAAGAGCTCACACCGACGGAAAATGAAATTTTAAAACTTTTAGAAGGTGGGGCGATGACATCCCAACAGATTCGAATGAAGATAGGTAAATCTAGAGAGCATACGACAAGGCTGATGAAAAAGTTATTTGAAAAGGGATATGTTCGAAGGATCGAGGATAAAAAGCCGTACCTATATGAGCTTGTAAAATAACATTAAACATCAGGTAGCTTTCAATCTAACCCGCCTGTATACCCAACCGATCGAAGTCCTTTCTCGGTGTAAGAGCCCTTTCTCCGATAGACGTGAAAGGTATGTAGAAATGGTACTGAGTTTTATAGGTTGATTAAATTCATCTTCATAAGCTTCGCGAAGATCTGTAGATGTGAATGAGCCCAAAGGAAATTTCTTCTCTAAAAGGTGAAAGATTCTAGTGAATAACGTATCACGTGAAGGTATCTCGACTGGCTCATGCTCAGTCCCACCGAGTAAATCTACGAGATCCATGACCTTTAACACTTTTTCACGGGATAGTGAACCCTCTATTGAGATTTTATACTTCCCACCCTCACCATCCTCGAACTCGATCTTTATACGTCGGCGCAAGATTCCTACCGAAGAGTAGGATAAGGAGTATGATAAGTAGTAATGTTGTAAATTTGTGAACAATAGGTCAAAGGTGAATGACAAAGAATGAGATTTGTCTGGTGTTCACAGCCGTTCACACTCCATTGGTAAATTATAATTTAAAAAGACGTTCACCCGTGCTCCAGTGGAAATAAAGGGGTCTGGATTTGACGTTTGATAAATAAAAATAAGGGAAAAATTGCTCCAGTGGAAATAAAGGGGTCAGAATTACGTTCAGGTATTTTTAAGTTCACAGCCGTTCACAAATAAGATAATATTTGATGGAATCAAGCCCCTGCCCCTTAACTTCCAATGGAAATAAACCAATTTAACCACCAACCATTTCTTTACCAAATTTCAACAAAAAAGTCAATTAAAATTTATTTTAAAAATTATCTTTCTAACTCTCGATTCAAGAACGGGAGAAGGCTTTAACATAAGATAATTCTTCTTAAAAGGGAATTCATAATGCTACCGATCGCCAATGGTGATTCATTCCAGTGGAAAAGGTCGTGGGGGGTTGATTTATATAAACGTAGTCATTACGGTGATGTGTCTTGAAAGAGCAGATAATTCAAACATTGGTACAGATCGCTAAGAGTAAGGGTGTAAAATATGATTTAAACGTCCCAACACTCTCTTCTCATGATTATAACCGATTTAAAGGAAGCGTTCCTACTATAGACTTCGTAGTTTATAATAGAGAAGGAAAGGTCCTGGCCTGTTTTGAAATCACCACCACCTTTTCCAAGAATTGGATGGAGCCTAAAGATTTGAGGCAGAGAAAGTTCAAACTCATTGAGAGGCTTTGTTACCTGGTATTTAAGGCTCATATGCTTAACCCTCAGGTGGTTGTGATCATCCTCCCATTCAAGACACCCGCACTCTCATTCTGGGCAGAACGTCTTTCCCACTCATTAAATGTTAAGGTCTCACTCATCACACCTGCAGAACTGCAAAATTATGCAACACTAATCAACAAGGTTGGATGAGTATGGAAAGTTCATCATCCAAAGATATACTCGATGAAATCTTCTCAAAGGCTATCATGGGTAGAACATTATTCAAAAATCCAGAAGCTCTACGTAGTGACTACGTACCCGATAAACTCCTGTTTAGAGAAAGACAGATAACCTCTGTTGCCGAAGTATTGGCACCAATTCTTCACGGTTCACGTTGTTCCAACCTCTTTTTGTATGGGAAGACAGGTACTGGTAAGACGGCTGTATCTAAGTACGTTTTGAAGAGGTTAGAGGAGAAGGCTTTGAGCATAGGTGTTCCAGTCAAATTCTCCTACTGTAATACCCGTATCTTAGGTACCGAATATAGAGTTTTGAGTGAAATCGCCCGTAGCATACAATTGGAGATCCCTTTCACGGGCTTAGCTTTGGGAGAAGTATTCGAACGCATACTCAAAAGAATCGATAACTCTAAGCTGGGTGTTGTAATCGTACTCGATGAAATCGATTTTTTGGTGAAGAACTTCGGAGATAACTTACTCTATGAGTTTACTCGTGCCAATGAGAGGCTCGAACACGGCTTTATAACTATAGTAGGTATATCTAACGATTTAAAATTTAAAGAGTTCTTGGATCCTAGGGTCTTGAGTAGCTTAAGTGAAGAGGAGGTCGTCTTCCCTCCTTATACAGCTGAAGAACTTAAAGCTATACTTCAGGATAGAGCCGAAGTAGCCTTCTTTAAAGATGCGATCAGCACTACCGCGATCAATCTATGTGCTGCCTTGGCTGCATCGGAGCATGGTGACGCTCGAAGGGCGCTGGATCTTCTTAGAGTTGCAGGAGAAGTGGCAGAGCGTGAAGGAGCGTCATGTGTTGAAGAAAAGCATGTGAGGATCGCGGTTCAGAAGATCGAACAGGATAGGGTCGTGGAAGTTTTAAGATCACTACCTCTACACGATAAGTTAGTCCTATTAGCTGTAGCAGTATCAGGGCCAGCAAATTCTACTGGTGAGGTTTATCAACGATACCTCGCCCTATGCCGTAAAATCGACCTAGAACCACTAACCCAACGCCGTGTTAGTGGTCTGTTGAGCGGTTTAGATGTATTGGGTTTAGTATCGGCAGCTACCGTAAGTCGTGGGAGGTATGGGAGAACAAAGAAGATCTCTTTACTGATCCCTAATCAGTTGATTAGAGATGTCTTTCAAGAGGATCCTACAGTAAATGCATTGATTTAACCTGGAAAAGTAAAATAATCTTGTTTTGTGAAATCCTTCATCAGCATATCCAATGTGGCCAGATTGACTACGGGGAGTAAACCGGGCGTCGGTGTAACTCCCATATTCGCCTGATACTTTGTCTGCGCTTGCCATGCGCCAGAATTGACGATTAAAGTGTTTTTGTATCTATCTATATCTACCGTATGCACATGGCCAGCGTGGAATATATCTGGAACTTCTTCGATGACAAGATAATCTTCCTTCTCTAAAGCTATCGGTGTTCTACCGCCGTAGAGAGGTGCTAAATGCCTCGCCTTTAAAAGGATCTTCATGGCGGAAGCGGGTTTCGAGAAGGTGAGGTTTGGTGTCGTTGCAACTATATCGTCTAAACTCCTACCGTGGTAAATCAGTATATTAACCCCATGTAAGCGGATCTGCGAAGGATTTCCTAGCATCGTGATATTCTCTTGTTGATAGAGAGGTTCCGCATACTTTCTCGGTATCGCTGGTTGGGGCAATGCCTGTCTCGTTGGATCATGATTACCAGGTATAATGAATATTTGAATATTCTTCGGTATTTTACTTAACAATTGAGCTGCCCTTCTGTACTGCTGATAAATATTAAGTTCTTCCAAATCATCCTCCTGATTTGGATATACACCGACACCATCGACAACGTCCCCGCCCAAAATCAGATACTTAATCCTCCCTGCAATGTAATCCTCCTTACAATACTGAGTGAGCCAAAGGATGAACCTTTCAAAAGCCTCGTAGAGAAACATCTTACTTCCAATGTGGAGGTCTGACATGAGTATCACATATACGACCTTCTTCGATAGATTCGGTGGCCGATCGGGTATATCGGGAGAGTATATGGATTTTGCGAATAAAACTCCCTTCTCTGTCGAATCCACATCTACCACTACAAATTGATCAAGAACGATACTCATCGCCTGCTTTATCACAGAAGGATCCTTCACCAGTATTGTAGCCTTTCCACTTTTATCATCGATCGTTAACTCTATATGAGTTCTTTTAATCTTCCTCTCCAATACTAAACCTGCAACTTTATACGATGCTCCATCACCTTTATTTATCGATTCGATCCTTCGAATTTGATGTGAATCGGGCCTCTTCTTCACTATCGAATAGAGCTTGTTAAATCTACTTTCAAAGAGCCTCTGTAACCCTTCTAATTCTTCGAGGGGAGGCGAAACCTTTTCACTTATATCCTTTACGATCTCGATCTCCGGTTCGACTTCCTCTACTCTAACCCCTCCACACTCCCTTAAGTATTCTGGTAACATTTCTTCAAAATCCTTCTTTAATAATAGCAGTTGCTGGTCTCCAACCTTCTTCTTAGCCTCTATAACCTTCGTTACCAGATCTACGAGGCTTACCCTCTCTTTAACCGTCTCTAAAAGCATCAATGCATCCGGGTGTATTTGATAACCATTTGAGAGGGCTTCATTTATAGCTTCTACAATCTGGTTTGACATCGACCGATTAATTATAATCATAAGGGTGGTAAAATATCTTTATCAATTTCAGATAGGGTCTTTTATTCTAAAGGAGATTTTACAGTGTTGCTAAAGCATCATTAGGTTTAATCCTTGAAGTCTTTAATACACAACCTTACAAAATCTTAATATAGGGATAAATGTTAAATTGAGGGGTTAAAGCATTTACACTATATGATAGGGAAATCGTTATGAGTGTAGAGATTAAGTTAACCAAGACCCCTAAGTTACGAAGGCCATATTTGGTGTGCGGATTACCGGGTAGTGGTTATGTAGGAAAGCTGGCCGTTGACCATCTGATAAGGGAGTTGAAGGCGGAATTATTCGCCGAAGTCTATTCTTACTACTTCCCGCCACAAGTGTTAATTAAACCGGACGGTTCGATCGACTTAATCAAGAATGAACTGTACTTTTGGGTCAATCCGATAGATTCAACAGACCTGATCCTCTATACTGGAGATTCACAACCGATCTCGAGCGAAGGCGATTACGAACTGGCCGATAAAGTCCTTTCTCTAGTCAAAAGTTTTGGTACCGATACAGTATTCACATTCGGTGCTTACATTACAGGTAGTTTCACACTTCGTCCAAAGGTTTACGTGACGGCCACAAGTGCTGAGTTATTGAAGATCCTCGAAGGTCAAGATGTAACGATTACAAATGAAGGGACGATCACGGGCATGAATGGGCTAATACTCGGCCTTGCCAAATTACGTGGTATGAAGGGCCTATGCTTATTAGGTGAGACCTCAGGATATATAATAGATGCGAGGGCATCGAAGACGATTCTAGAGGTCTTTACGAGAATTTTAAAGTTAAATGTTGATATGACGGCCTTAGAAGAAAGGGCGAAAGAAATGGAGGCCATCATTCACTCATTCGAAGAGAAACGATACAAACCTCAGGAAAGGATCGATGATAAGTCCCGCTTAGGTTATATTAGTTGATAGGCTATAATGTAGATTCAAACTCTCTTTTTGAACTCCTCAATGGCTGTATCTAATATTCTTTTAGCTATTTCAAATTTTGATGCACGTGGTAAATGAATAACCTCCCCTTCCTTTTTAATAATGTATACTTCATTATCTTCCTCACCGAAACCCACGCCCGGTCTCCCCACGTCATTTACAACGACCATATCCGCCTGAGCTTCATTCAACAATCTTCTACCCCTCTCGATCAATTCTTTCTCATCTATCTTATACTCCGCTTTGAAGGCTACGAGGAATATGTCGGGTTGAATCTTTTTAACTACGTTTATCACCTTTGGCGTAGTCTTCAACTCGATCTTCAAACTTTCAATAGAGCGAGTTTCCAACTTATTCTCAAACCTTTCTCTAACTGTAAAATCTGATGGAGCTGCAGCAGCGATGAATAACTCGTACTTTGAGGTCTTTAATTCTGAGATTACTGCATCGAGTAAATCTTGAGTACTCTCGACCCTCTTTAATTTTACATTACGTGGCGGAGTTACCGTCCCTGGACCGTAAATGAGACTCACCTGTGCACCCCTTCTTAACGCTTCTTCTGTCAATGCAATACCCATCCTACCAGAGCTTCGATTCGTTATTACGCGAACGGGATCGATATATTCACGAGTAGGTCCCGCTGTAACCAAGACCCTTAAACCCTCCATATCTTTTTCACATAACTGATCGAGTACAGCCTTCACGATTTCTTCTACCGATGCCATCTTCGCCCTCTTCTCCTCGATAAGAGGTTCTACAAATTTTACACCGAGCTGCTTTAACCGTTCAATATTGCTCCTTACCACGGGATTTCTATACATACTCTCATGCATGGCGGGAGCGATGATGATCGGTATGCCCGATCCTATACCACAAGATACTACGGTGGTCACTGGTGTATCATCAATCCCTGAAGCGATCTTACTTATGGTGTTGGCTGTACAAGGGGCGATAAGTATCAGATCTACTTTACCTTCCCAATCGCCAGCGATACGAATATGTTCCATCTTCCCAGTCAATTCGGTTACTACAGGATTTCCAGTCGCCCATTCTAACAGATTCGGGTGTACCAATCGTTGAGCGGCGGGTGTCATTATAGTAAATACATCACCACCATGCCTCATCAGTTCTCTTGCTAACTCAACACTATTCATCACAGCCGCACTTCCAGTTACACATAAAGCGATGCGCTTACCTCTTAACCTATTACTCTTTTTACCGACGATGTCCTTCGACGGATCATCGACCATCGATCTTACACCCTACAACATAAGTTATCCTAAAAGAGATTATTAAAGGTAAAGAAGGGAAAAGTAGGGGAGGATTGCAGTCAAATATGTGAATATCAAGGGTATGAAATTCAAGAATTTCATGGTTAGATTCTAGATACGCTTCATTTAGATGAAGCCGATCATTCATGAAGTTTTTATAAAAGGTTTACATCTAATCTTTATGTTGAGATTTAAACTCACTTACGAATTTATACTCCCGTTCACCTTTTTATTCGGGATTTTATTAGCCCATACCATCCCTTACAAACTTAGCATTCTTACCGATATCGCATGGTTCTTCGCAAATTTTTTCTTCCTCTTTGCACCGATATTCATATTCGTAATTCTTTCCTCCTCGCTCTTAAGTAGAGGTTCGATAGAGCAGGGTAAGCTCGCCAATTACACGATGGGTCTATTCTTCATCCTCTGCCTCATCACATCTTTAACATCTGCCACCATTCTCTCTACGGTTATGTATGAGGGTTATAGTGGTGAAATAAAAGGTTTGGGCTCGATGGAGCATTTACGTGGGATCATCATCAACGGTTTGTTGAAGCCCATACCCTTATCGATATTCATGAGCATTATCGTATCATTTACAATTGCGAAAAGATTCATCTTCATAAGATCAGCGATCATGCTCCTCAACGAGTTTATATTGAAATTAATTAGACAATTGATAAAGGTATTACCAATAATCTCAATATCCTTCGGCGCTACCTTCTATTACAACCTAAAGATGGCATCATTCATAGCTTACATAGAAGCGCTCCTAATAACTTTCGGCCTTCACATTCTATATATTTTGATGATGATCTTACTATTGCTATTGTACAAATTCGACCTTAAAAGGTTATTCGCATACACGGTAAAGACCTTGATCACGGGTATATCTGTACCCGCATCTTACATCTTACTTCCGATGCACCTTAAAATCTTCAGCGACCACTTCTCTATAGATAGGTCTTTGAGAGATTTTATCATCACTTCAGGTGCAGCGCTGAATAGGCTCGGTAGTATAACGGGAGTGATCGTAAGTATCTACATCTCCGCACTATACCTCAATCTCTCTATAAATCCTATTCAATTCATCATCTTAGCTCCATTTTTAGCGATCGCGGGCTTTGCATCTCCTGGCATAATGGGCGGAACCATACTTGTAACCATGCCTATCATCATCGATATATTGGGTATATCGGACACGATCACCTTCAGCCTAACATCTATTGCTCTCTTTAATGGTGTATCCCTTATAACGGCGGGGACGAATGCAGTAACGACTGGGTACACAACCCTGATCGTGCACAATCTAATTTTTAAGAGAAACATAACTACTAACCATTGAGAAACACTTCAGCTCTTACCTGACACTTATCCATTCTACTACAGTCAGTAGCGTAACATGAGATTTATGTTATTCCTCTAAATCAAAAAGAAGAGGGGTTTTGATAGTATACAGTACTCTAAGTAATAATCTACGCTCTTTATGATGTTATATCGCTATGATGTGCTCTTTTCCCACCACTTCGGCCCTTCAAAGATTCTACTTATTATTGTAGAGTAAGCGGTATCGCCAGTTGCGTTAATACTCGTTCTCAATGCATCTAATATCGGATCTATCGCTACTATGAGCGCTATGCCCTCTAACGGTAAACCTGCAGCGGCGAGTACCATGGCGAGCATGATCAAACCACCACCAGGTATTGCTGCGGTTGCTACAGATCCCAGCATGGCCATAGTAATGATGAGTGGGTA
>JANXEG010000038.1 GCA_025058425.1 Nitrososphaerales archaeon | reverse complement strand
ACTTTGCAGTAAGGGACAAGGGTGGAAAGTATTTAGGAACGATAGAAGTAACTCAAGATATAACTGACATAAAAAAGATTGAAGGAGAAAAAAGACTTCTCGATTGGGAAGGTTAAAGCAGACAAATATAACAAGCAATAGTGTAAATAATGATCGAGGTTCTTGAATAAAAGAAAGGTATCTTCACCGATCTTCGTAAAAGTTGTAATTCGAGACAAGATTCTGTCTTTTTAATATTCATTATTAAAATCATTCTTCAAGTTTTACTCATTTTACTGTGAATGTGTGATAAGACCGATCTATTTGATGATCGATTCGATGATTTTTATGGATGCTCTCTTATCGATAGGAATGCTATAAGGGCAGTAAGAAAGATTACACATCCAGTTAAGAGCATCGTTGCCAAACCGTATGAGGCGGTCAAGAAGCCTCCCAAAAACGCCCCTATTACAGATCCGAGTTTGGATAATGAAAAGTATACACCCACTCCACCGTAAGGGCTGAGTTCTAACGATAGGTAGTTCGTTGATAGATCGAAGAGTGCCCACATTACACCCATAGATGCAAGGAGAATGGAAACTACGATGAGTGAGGAGGGTGAAGGATTGAGAAGAAATGGAATGAGTATCAATGTTATAATACTCCTCGATAAACAACTCATTCTAACGCTTCTCATACCATACCCTATCAACTTACCGATGAAGAGATAGGTTAGGGAGGATGCGAGTGAATTGGCGAAGAGGATTAGAAATATTGTAGATCGCTCGGCGAATGCCTGTTTGAGAATGATGGGCATGGGTGTAAATATCAGACTCGTGGCCAATGTAAATAGTAATACACCGATGAGAAATCTTATAAAACCCGTCCCTTGAAGTCGTGAAACCATCTTGAGTACGTAAGATGAGTAATTCGGATCGTCGGCGAATCGAAGGAGGCTCAATGAATAGTTTATCACATTTAACCTTCTATCGATGGATGTAATCTTTCTCTCGATCTTGAGTTGAGGTTCATAGATCATAAGTGATGAAAGGATAAAAGACAATAGGTAAAGAATGCCTATACCGATAAATATCAAAGAGTATGGGATGTTTGAGCAAAGAGTGCCTAAGAGGAAGCCTATCGATGATGTAATACTTCTTATCAACATGTATAGTGACATTACTTGTAACCATTCATCAAAGGAGCTCGACTCGGCGATGAAGAGGCTCACAGCCGGTCTATGCATAGAGAGGAATAAAGAGAATACACCATAAATCAGCAACAGAATATAGGGATCCTTTATATAATTAATGGAGAATGTTATCATACCCATAAATAAGAAAGGGATCGTTAAGAATACTTTGTAACGCTTTAGGTAATCACATAGATAGCCCCAGAATGCGGATGCTGGAATGAAGACCGCTTCACCCACCATCATGAGGATTCCTACATAGATCAAATCCTGCTTTAGAGATTCTACAACGTAAAGGGTGAGTGAGGTTTCAAATAGTGCCAAGACTGTGTAAGCAGGTATAAATGGTAACCAAATCTTTAAGTTTGAACCATACCCATTCCACATAATTACTCGACCACCTTTGCGACAATTCCTTTTCTAATATAGAATCATAAGGTAACTCATCGAATCCTCCCTCACTGAGATTTATAACAAAATTTTTACACTACATCTTTTAAATCGTTCAGACCGAGCCTTAACTCATCCATCAGATCTGTAATTGTTGAGGAAGGATAGATACGATTCAAAACACCTCCCAAAATAAATAGAGGGATCCCTAATAGGTTTGAAAAGACGGGCTCGGGGCATAGTATAAGGGCTAGACCAATGGTAGAAATCTTTTTACCGATGTTACGTTTTTCATTTAAAGCTCTAATCTGGGCTTGTACTTCACGCCTAGCAACTTTGATCATCTCCAGACCGATCCTTCGAGTCTGGTAAGCCCTTTGAATCTCTTCGATAGATGATAGATCGAATCGAATTTTCGGGATCTTTCTTTTAGATGAAGCCATCTCGATCTGACGTCCAATTACATGAGGATCGATATTTTATTCAAATTATTCGAATCAACGTATTATTCGAATTAACGCATTACACTTTCAGATCTCTTCTCAGAAAACCTTGCCCAGATAGCAACAGAAATCGTGGTGATTATCGATCCAGCGATCCCCGTAATGAATGCTCCGAATAAAACCTCATTCTTAACTAGATATGGTATCACTTCGATGAACCACTTACCGATCCATGGTAATACTAGATAACCGATAAAACCGAGTACGAACCCTAGTAACCAAATCCCAAAGATTACAGATTTCCTACCCATCCTCTCACCATCTGATCATTTAGGTCTGTTGTGACTGTTCTGATACATTTGAAGGTATCGGTAGCTCCGGGAACTTCTCTCTCATCTTCTGCTCCGCTACTGCAGAAGCCTCATTCAGTATCTTCTCCGCATCCTCGTTAGCAGCTTCAAAGTTTAATGAGAGTCCGCCGAGCTGCCCAGCATCTACCAATATACTACTGAGTAGACTGTTGATCTCGCTTATCTCATGCTCAGCTTCAGGCATCACATTTATCAACCCAGACCTAATAGATTTAATGATACCTACAGCGGGTGTCAATGTGACAGCGAAGTCTCCAATCTCTCGAACCGTTTCTAATCTGAGAACGACCCGCTCAAGGGCGATCTTTGCTTGAGTTACCATCTTCACCATCTTCCTAATTTCGACTATTTCATTGGATAGGGCAAGGGCCGTCTGATTGTCATGAGTTTGAAGCGCTGCTACGACCTTTCTAAAGAGAGAAGAGTCCCTCTCCTTCAACCTTGAGAGGGTTGCATCCAACTTTGATATTTGTGTCTGAATTCGGCGTGTAGCCTGCTCGAGCCTCAGCCTTAATGGCTCCTGTGTTTTAAATGATTCTGTGATCTTCTCCTTTAAGCTCACATCCCTAGATCGATCCCACTTATCCTTGAACTGGCTCATCACCATCACCTAAAGCTTATAGTAACGATGGTAAACATACACATTTAAGTTCAGAATCTTTTACTTTAAGCTCAATATTTTGTTAATTAATTTGTGAGAAAAAATTTGTAAGTCTGTACGACAAAGATGGAAAATTTTATTTCTTAAAATCTACAAATCCTTAATGAATTATGATTGATTTGGATAAACTCACGAATATTTTAAATGGATTTTCTGTGGATTACGCCGATTTTAGGATCTTTAGACAGAGAGATTTAGAAGTGGCCTTAAGGCACGATTCGTTCGATATTTACGAATACTCCTCCGAGAGCATAATATTTAGAACGATGGTCGATGGCGGCTATGGCGTAGCATCTACCGATAATTATAGTGTGGATCACATAAAAGAGGTGTGTAGGCTCGCTATCAAGCAGGCTAGAATGTGTAAAGGAGGTATGGCACTTCTCCCTATTCGTGTGGAGCAAGGTGAATATGAACATCCGATTAAGAAGGGGATTGAGATCGATGAAGTATGTGAATTTTTGAGGTATTTGGAGAAGGAGATCAGAGATTCATTATCTCAATTCTATACAAGATCGGAGCTGATCTTCTCTTACCATGAATTGGAATCGGACTTTATCACATCAGAAGGCGCCCGTATAAGAGAGCGCAAGCCTCTCATCGAGATAACACTCTACGTACTGGCTAAAGATCACATGCAAGGTTACTCAAGCGAAATCGTTGGAGGTATGGGCGGTTATGAAGTGATTCTACAGAAGCCATGGGATAGGATAGTAGAGGTCTTGGTAGAGAGGGCTAAATCTTCTTCCAAAGCCTCCGCTTCGAAATTTAATGGTGAGCGGCTTAAGGTAATTTTAGACTATAATGGAGCGGGTGCGATCGCGCATGAAGTGGCACATATGCTCGAAGCAGATACCTATCAAAAGGAGCTATTCGCCAACCTCAATTTTGGTGATTTAGAGATTGTAGATGATCCGACTTTAAGTGGCGGGTACGGTTCTTTTCATTGGGATGATGAAGGTGTTAAGAGTGTGAAGAAACGGTTGATCTCGAAGGATGGTGTAAACCTCCTGCACACGAGATTGACAGCCAAGTGTGGGGATGTGGCCGGTAATGCTCATGGTATTACGCATAAACCAAGACCTATGATCAGCAACGTATTCATTCGGCCATCGGATTGGAGGTGTGAAGAAATATTCGAAGATACTCGCCATGGTGTCTATGCAGAAGGTATCGTTAGGGCTGAAGGTGATGTTGCGAATGGTAGGATAGAGATCGTACCTGAAATAGCTTATCTTATCGAAAAGAAGCAGATCACAAAGCCCATTAGAGGCTTCAGAATTGTAGGCCATGTGAGTGATATTCAAAGGATCGATGCGATAGGTGAAGAATGTTCATTAAGACCAAATGTGGAGAAGGGTTATCCAGTATCGGAAGGTAGCCCATACATTAGGATAGATGGGATAAATTGTTATTGATGAAAGTAAAGGATTTAAGCTTCGATCACCGCTATGTCGCAATGGTGATAACTTGTCACTCGCACCGTTCGTTTCAAGCTCGGAAAAGGTCGTTTATGAAATGCTCAAGTTGGCCGAGTTAAAGGCTGGAGAGTTGGTCTATGATCTGGGCTCAGGCGATGGTAGAATATTGATAACGGCAGCGAAAGATTTCGGTGCACGTGCGATCGGTATCGAATTGAATGAAAATCTGGTCAAGAAGACTATTGAGAAGATTCGTGAGTTAAAACTTGAAGATAAGGTCCGGGTGATCCACGGCGACTTCATGAATGTCGATATTTCCGATGCGGATGTTGTAACACTATACTTGACGGAGCGTGGTAACGAAGTTGTAAAGCCAAAGCTTGAAAAGGAGCTTAAACCGGGCGCCCGCGTCGTTTCACATAACTACGAAATTCGAGGTTGGAAACCGATTCGTATAAAAGAGGTGGAGTGGCGTAGAATTTATCTCTACGAAGTTAAAAAATAAAAGTTACGATAAAGTTACATTAATTCACATAAAGCCATTTAAGAGAGTTTGTATTAAGATATGGTAGTGAGTAAGATTGTCCGATTGGATAAAGAGTAGGGAAGAGGCCAAAGAAAGGATCAGTAAGTTATCACCGAAGGATCGATTAGATTACATCAGCGCCTGTTTTGAATGTATAAATGCGATAGGCCGTAGCAATCTGGGATGGTTACAATGGTTGTCTAACCCTTCACTCATGTCGATGTTCGATGAAGGTACATTGAAGGAGTTCTTCGAAAAGTTGAAAAGCTTCGCTCTAGCTTACATAGATTTTGATATAGAAGCTACAAAGAAAGGGATGAGGCCTGAAATACTCGAAAGGGGAGAAAGAAAGCCATATATGTAGAATTTACAGCATCTGCATTCTACGATGATTCGGTCTGAAGAACGATAACAGATTTAACCACCTTTGAGCCTTGTGTAACCTTCATCGCCATTATACATTAAGGAATTTCTAAGCTAAATTATAGAATGAGCCTTCCTTCCTTAACTATCTCCTTCCCATCCACAATGACTGTAGGCTCTTTTATGAGCCCATCTACATGTATCTTACTCTTGACTTTACCTCCCAATGTGAAGCTACTACCTAGAGCGAAATGAACACTACCCATCCTCTTTTTATCCTCTGCCAAGATCCCTATGATTCTTGCCTTCGGGTTCGTCCCTATGGCGAATTCGGCGATATTTGTAGCATTCTCATCAGCACCCTCTATTATCTCTCTTAATCTTCCAGCTTCTTTACCCCCTTCGATCTTTGTAACCTTACCATTACTTACTGTAAGTCGTATAGGTTCACTCAATAGACCGATACCATCCATCGATGTATCAAACACGATCGTACCATTGGCTGTACCTTCGACGGGAGCTATAGGTGCTTCACCATCGGGAAGGACTGCGAAGCCGACCTTTGGGTTGTAAAAACCTGCCAATACGAAGGCCTCTCTCCCCTCTATGCTGAACTCAACATCTGTGCCAAATTTACTCGTCACTCTAACCATTCTACCTTTCGTTAAAATATCTGCAACCTTTTCCGTATCCTCTCTCACCTTTTTGTAGTCTGCGAGCATCGCCCCTCTGCTCATCATCTCTTCAGTCACACCTCTTAGTATTAAGACCCTCGCACCAGCTTCACTCGCCTTTACTCTTGCGCTTGTATGTGTGATGGAATAGGTCGTCGGGGCTAAGACGACATCTGCACCGAGCATCGCTTGACTCACAACTCTTGGTGGCTCATTCCCATGCATCTCCCTCGTGCTCATTATAACCATGGTAGTCTCAGCCCCTATACTTTTGGTTGCATACGCTAGTGCTTCAGCGATCGATAGCATATTCACATCTGTCACTATACAGACCTCTTCATCACCTTTAACCTTCATACACTCTTCCACAGCGATTCTAGCCGCCCTCGCCATTTCAAACTTCATACCTATCATCGAGCCTCTTGATCATTACATCTTTCTCTTTTAAGCTTATAAATATAATCAAAGAGCTTAAGTAGGTTTATCCATAAATTTGGATCTGTCAATAGATTAAGGTCGATTATACGATGAAAACCTTGGTATTACGATCTACCAAGGTAATGGCAGATGGAAGGGCTGTGATATAACTGTTAAATGACACTCTCGGTGTCGATGATGTTCAAGGAGCTTCATTCCAACGTCAAGATCTTACTGATCACGTCCGGTTTTTTGAGCTTATCGATGGGTATCACTTATCCATTCCTTTCTGAGTACATTTACACGATAACCGGTAGTGCGGTTACAGCTGGAATCGTTGCATCTATTCACAACATCACCTGCATATGTTTCTTAATATTGGGCGGATTCCTTACAGACCACATCGGTAGGAAGAAACCCATCTGGATAGGGACCTACCTTCTTAGCCTCTCTCAATTCTTATATGCATTGGCCGATGAGGAATTCGAGTTCTTCTTAGCAGCGATGATTGAAGGTATTTCATGCCTCTACTTCCCTGCATTTAACGCTATGATAATGGACTCTGTGGGTAGTGGACGGTTGATGAGTACATTCACTCTAGCCCTTATCATAAATCACTTACCTTTTACAGTCACATCGATACTTGGCGGTTACTTTAGGGATTCTTACGGCCTTTTGGGCTTGAGGATCGGATTCATCTTCGGAGGTCTTATTACACTCATTATTGGGTCGATCAGATGGAGAGTTTTGTCAGAAACGATGGAGAGTGTTAAGTATCTCAATATTAAGATGTTATATAAGCCATATATAAATGTTGTAAAGGACTTTCAAAGGCTACCAGATATTGTGAAGAAACTTGTAATGTTACGTAGTTTTGTCCTATTGATCGGTATCTTCGCCCTTTACTACTTCTCCATCCTTTACGCTGTCAATTATGCCAATATAGTATCCTTCACCGAATGGGGTCTGATAGTATCTCTATCTTCAATCGCTTACACCTTTGCCCTACCTCTGACCAGACTCGTGGTTATGATAAAGCCTCCCATCTCTTACTCAATTCTTATACTCTGCGAAGCTCTGACACCCTTGCTCTTCCTTCTCAATATGAAGATCACTCTATTCATCGCCATGGCTTTACTAAATGTATGTAGTGCATTGATCTATGGTATGGAGAGGTCGATCGTAGCGAAAATGGTGGAGCAGAATTTGAGAGGTAGATCTGAAACCTTCATGGATCTCTCATATTACTTCGGCGCGACCATCGGTTCCTTGATCGGTGGATATGTCTACTCGTATTCACCACCATTTCTACTTATTATAATCTCATCCCTTTTGATGGTGGGAGCTATCTTTGGCTTTTTCATATTTGCAAAGTCGCCTAAGATAGGAGGCCAATAACCTCTTGTGATACCTTTATATGATAGTTAATACTCGATACTAAAAAGGCTACAAATTTATTAGATCGATGGGCTTTATCAAGGTTGAATGAGAATTGGTGTTTTATCAGATACACATAAGACTTCGTTTATAGAAATTCCTAGTAGGGTCATCGATGAATTAAGAGATGTTGATATTATAATTCATGCTGGTGATTATACGAGTATGGATGTTGTCGATGGTTTAAAAGGATTGGGCAGGTTTAGAGGGGTTCATGGTAATATGGATTCACCTGAAGTTAAAAGTGCGTTACCACGTATCGATACTTTCGAAGTAAGAGGGTTTAAAATAGGAGTTACTCATTCAGTCGAAGGCTTCATACCATTCAACCCGATCGATAGATCATCGAAGGTGTTCAAAGGGGTGGATGTGATGATTTATGGCCATACTCATATAGCGAAGAGTGAAGTGAGAGGAGGAGTATTGTATTTCAATCCGGGTAGCGCGACCGATACATTCCCCGCCCTTTACAAATCTATAGGGATCATAACTCTAGATGATAGAGTGAATGGGAGGATTCTGAAGTTATAGGTGAAGGGCCATTGAAATCGAAGAGGGTTAATATCGATGTGAAGATCGTCCCTACAGATGATGTGCCAGATGCTGATCTACATTTTGCTTTAAATACATATAGGGAGGCATTTGTAGAATACGTAAGTGTAAAAATCTCAGGCGAAGTTTTAAGTCTGAGTAAGATTCCCTATCGAATGACCACATTCGGTAGACAGTACCTTGCCGATGCGATTCTAGAATTGGGCATTCGGATGAGAGAGGACGATGTGATCATCATACTGACATCTGCCGATATCTATACGGGTAATATGAATTACATCTTCGGTCTGGCTACGATCGGTTCGGCTATAATTTCATCAGCTCGAATAAATCCGAACTTTTGGAAGGGGTTCGAAGAAATCTTCTACTATGCAAGTAAGGGAAGGCCATTCTTTGAGAAGCAGTTCAGAAAGGTTTTGATTCATGAATTCGGTCACACACTGGGACTCCTTCATTGTAACGATTTGGACTGTGTTATGCATTACTCTAACTCTCCCCTTGAACTCTACAGAAAGGGCGAATGGTTCTGTAAGAATTGTTGGAAGAAGTTCACATCTATAATCGGTAGTGATAGATCCCTATAAAAGGATAAATCTATCGACCTACTTTTTTTTAATGGTGCAAAATGTCGATCAGGTTAGCGATCATAGGTGCAGGTATTCTAGGAACATCATTCGCATACTGGGCATCCAGAATCTGCAACGCTTCTATACTGGTCTTTGAAAAGGAGGCTGACGTTGGTCTACATGCAACACTTCGCAACACGGGTGTTATGCATAGACCATTCTACCTCAATCCAGCGAAGAAGAAGATCTTCGCCCAAAGCTCTCAACTATCTTATGAAAAGTTTTGGCTCGATTATGCCAAGGAGAAGAACCTACCGTGGGCACAGATTGGCACCTATAAGATAGCTTTGAATGAGGAGGATGTGAAAGAACTTTACAAATATATGAAGTGGGGCCTTGAGAATGGCATGGATGAGAGTGAGCTTGAATTCCTTGATGGTAAAGAAGTGAAAAAGTTCGAGCCTCATGTAGAATGTGTAGCTGCCGTATTATGTAAAACCGATACCGCTGTAGACTTCAAGAAGTTCGCCGAAGCGTTAAGGTATGATGCTGAAGCGTTTGGTGTGAAATTTTTGACGAATCACCAGGTCTTGAGGATAGAGGTTCAGAACGGGAAGTTGAATATCTTCGTTAAGGATAGAGAAGAGCCATTCCAAGTAGATTACGTGATAAATAGTTCTGGCGGTAGTTCTTTAAAGATCGCACAGAGTATGGATTTAGGTTTGGAGTATACAGACCTCCACTTTCGAGGAGAGTACTGGGTTGTAGAGCCGAAATTTGGAGAATTGATCCATCGCAACATCTACACCGTCCCCTACATCAAAGAGTATCCTTTCCTAGACCCTCACTTTATAGTTCGTTATAATGGTGTAAGAGAAATCGGGCCCAACGCGGTACTTGTAGCCAGTTCGGAAACGTATAACGGTCTAGCTAACAATCCTCTGGAGCTTTTATATGAAATCTTTGAGAAACCCATAACCAATAAATTGAGGTTATTCGTTGATAAGGAATTCATCACGTTGGTTTCAAGGGAGTGGAGGAGCTCTCTGTTTAAGAGGGAGATGTGTAATAGAGTGAGGAGGTTCGTACCCGAATTGAAGAATGAATATCTGATTCGCAAAGGGTTGGCTGGTGTCCGCAACTCTGTCATAGATAAGAAGGGTTTTGTGCCTGAAGCGATCGAATTGAGAAATGATTATTCTTGCCATATCGTAAACTTTAACTCACCGGGAGCGACAGGAGCACCTGCCTACTCAGCTTACATTTTGAATAAACTTATTAAAGACGGCTTCCTCCCTCTCAAGGCCCAAAAATCTTACGAGATGGATAGATTCAAAGAAATTGTAGATGAATTTGATCAGTAGCCTCGTAGGATTATCGAAATCATCTCATCCTCGATCTTATAGCTTTATAGCTCCTCATAACCACATTTATAATCTTCATAAATGTGAATATATTAACTTACGCTCTCCTTCGAAACTTCAAAATCGAAGACGTTCTGCCTATCCCTTATCGCAGCCAACACCTCTATCAACATATTCCCCAAGTAAATATCATCGACCCAGCTCGCCTTAGGTATAAAGGTGACTTTGAATACGAATTTCATAAAATCCTCCACCTAAAGACTAGAATCTCCTAGCTTTTATATAAAGGATAATAGCAAACTACAGCTCAAGACTTCATCCCTATGATATTGAATAAAAGATGGTGGGGACGGTGGGATTTGAACCCACGACCTACAGGTTCCTCCGCTCCAGATGGACATCATCCATTACGTCAGAGAACCCGTAGTTGACCTCTGGAGCCTGTTGTCCTTCCTCTCCAGGGTTCCAGAGGAACCATGCTAGACGACGTCCCCACCTTTACTATTTAGCGAGCTCAGCAATAATTTAATTTTAGGTTTGATATATATCTGTTACTTGAATGGAGCAACGGTAAAAATCTATCATAAATCTGAAGCTTTATCGGTATCAACTCAATACTCCATCATGCACTATGTATGATTATGTGGAGTTATTGGTAAAAAAGAGGAGGTTGGAAAGGGCATAAGTGGATAGTAAAATCCGAAAAAGCTTTAAGGGAAGAGATCGCTAGAGTTGATTCGAAATGCAAAAGGTAAAATCATCACAGGATTTTTACATGTCTAACTTCAGTTTCTGTAGTTGGTGTTGCCGATGCAAAAAGCAAAAATCGTTAAAACCAATAACCATTATGGAATTTGAGGCTGAAAGTTAATGTTGAAAGTAATGTACGTTTATTGAATAGCTATTCAATTCAATATAACAATCAAATTCTTTACATCGCTAGATGTATGATAAGAATTTAACTATCTAAAATAGCTCCAATTCTGTCAATTTTTTCATTTTTCTCCTTTATTCTGTCTTAAGCCCCATAGCGTAAAGAGAAAGCATTACTACTATCGATGAATGAAGCTATTATGATACCTTTGATAAAGGTTAGAAGGTGCGAATGGAGAGATTTGAACCGAGTCTTAGAGATTGAAAGATCATCATTTGACCAGCCTTATGATCTAAGTATATTCATATACTACTTAACGAATGAGTCTGAGAGGTTTTTGGTGGCTGAAGAAGATGATTATGTAGTTGGGTATATCATCTCATCTATATTGAATGATGTAGGTTTAATAATCTCATTAGCTGTAGATGAAAGATGGAGAAGGAAGGGAGTGGGTACAAAGTTATTGGAAATGGCTCTTCAACATTTATCCAATAGAGTGAAGCGTGTTGAACTTCAAGTAAGAGTGAGTAATGAATCTGCAATACAGTTTTATCGCCGTTTTGGTTTTAGAATTAAAAAGAGGATAGAAAGGTATTATCTCGATGGAGAAGATGCATATCTCATGGTAAAAGACTTTATTTGAAATTTTTACCAAGATGATCGGTTATTGGATCGGTGAATCTTTCGATGATCAAGGTTGAAAAGACTTAATATATACATGTTGTTTAAAATTTATGGTATGAGCAACGAAGAGTTGGAGTTGGATACACTTGAGGGTATAGGCCCGGTCACAAAGCAAAAACTGATCGATGCAGGGATATACACAATCCTTGATCTTACAATCAGAGGGCCTATGGAGATTGCCGATGCTTTAGGTTGGGATCTGCATAAGGCGATAGAACTCTGTAATAAAGCGAGGCTAAAGCTCGTCGAACTCGGTAGATTGGAGAAGGATTTCATTTCTGCCAGTGAAATATATAAGAGAAGGCAATCGATAGAGAGGATTACGACTGGCTCAAAGAATCTCGATGAACTTTTAGGTGGAGGGATCGAGACACAGGCTGTGACAGAATTTTATGGAGAGTTCGGCTCTGGAAAGACCCAGATATGCCACACTCTATGTGTAACTGTACAACTCCCAAAAGAAAAGGGCGGTCTTCAGGCCGGTGCCGTTTATATAGATACTGAGAATACTTTTCGACCCGAGCGTATAATCGAAATAGCGAGTGCGCGTGGATTAAACCCTGAACAGGTTTTACAAAGGATCATCGTTGCGAAAGCGTATAATAGTGCGCATCAAGAACTCATCGTGGGAGAATTGGGTAGCGTCATTACTGAGAATAACATAAAGTTAGTAGTTGTAGATTCAGCAGTTGCCCATTTTAGGGTCGAATTTCTTGGTAGAAGTACTTTGGCTGAAAGGCAGCAGAGGTTGAACCACTTCATGCATCTATTATTGAGGACTGCCGAAGCGTATAATGTGGCCTTCGTCGTTACCAACCAGGTCCAGGCCGCTCCAGATGTATTCTTTGGCGATCCATCCAAACCTACGGGTGGTCATGTAGTGGCGCACACGACAACATATAGGATCTATTTGAGAAAGGCTGCGAAGAATAGAATTGCCCGTATGGTAGATAGCCCTTACCATCCCGAGAGAGAAGCAGTTTTTATACTTAATGAAAAAGGAATAGACGATCCCGAAGAAGATACACCCCGTCGAAGATAGTTAGTGAATCGGTGAGTATCTATGCCATGCTATTTAAGAAGGATTAGGCGTCTACCTTTAAGGTTGAGGCAGAACCTCACCATCCCTCTAGGTGAAGATTTTGAGAGAGAGTTGATGAGAGAGCTCGGTGTAAAGACTCATGAAGAGATGGGTGAGAAGATCGATTCTATGAGTGATGAAGTATTCTTCGCCGTGATCGATAGTGTTATGAAGAAGGTAAGAAAGCCATCCCGCAAACCTTTTTCAGAGGAAGTCATTTCAAAAGAAGTCCCTTACATAACTTAAAATAAACATAATAGAATGGAATGTTTATAAAGTGTGAACTATCTAAAGGTATTAACTAAAAATGAAGAGCACACCATTAATAATCATCACGATAATAATACTTGCAACGATTTTACCACTCTCTTATGTAGAAGGTGTGTTTGCTTCGAATTGGATCTATAGTGAAAGGCTCAACCTAACTGTACTTGAAAGTGATGTCTTCTATGAGTTTGTGTTTACGGGCGGGAATGTGACCTCGAATCTATTTTCAAATGTAGAGAAGGATCTAAAGATTCAGGGCTTC
>JANXEG010000037.1 GCA_025058425.1 Nitrososphaerales archaeon | reverse complement strand
TTCTTAACGACTCTTCCAATATCTGAAAGAAGATCAAAAGCCCTCACACCCGATGATTAACTCTATAGGAAGGTCGTATTTTGGTTTTTCCAAAACCATCTTGCTACAGTAGAGGATTCTAACATCGAATAATGGAAAAGTTTTGATAAACTCAACCAAAGGAGCCGAAAGAGATCAAATAGGAGATGTTGAAGGTTAAGATGTTAAGAGGTTAAGATGAGGCAATAGGCAATAGGCCATAGGTAAGCATCCTGTTAGAGTCCTTAAGGTTAGATAATGGACTTCGGAGCAGAAATTATAGGTTATAGGTTATAGGTTACTCGCACCCAAAATGGTTGTAGATTCGACGAATAAAACCCTTTTTGATTTTTAAGGCCGAAAATGAAGAGACGAAAGAATTCGATTCAAGCTTAACAACGTACAAAGCAAAATTGTTACCATAAAAGCCTTGTACCAAATCTACTAATCGACTACATCGACTAAAAGCCCAATGAGATGGTGGGCCGGGGCGGATTCGAACCGCCGACCTTCGCTGTGTGAGAGCGATGTCCTAACCAGACTATCCATGTATAAGCATCTTTTACTTATACATGCTAGACGACCGGCCCAACTGACCAACTGAAGATATATCGATTCCCTTCATTAAAGCATTATGGTAAAGATAGTATCAAACCATGATTGAAAGCAATTACAAAGCATGAAGTGGTAAAACATTTTGCATCGGATTTGGTGTCAGATTTTAAAAAAGAGAAATTTTCTGAGTTTTTGGCACTAAGGCGTCTATGAAACGATCATCATCCGTTTATAATGGGGTGCTTCTAGCCTAATAGCCTAATAGCCCGAATAATTCTAACCCCTGATTTACCTTATCGAATCGGTGTTACAATCATATTACTCAACTGACTCTTAGAAGGGTTAAAATCTAACTTAAGGGATAATTATGGAGGTGTAAGATGAAGATCGTATTTTCAGAAAAGTGCTTAGAGTACTCTTACTTCGGACACATCGAAAGTCCTGAGAGGGTGAGGGAAGCTTTTGAAATTCTTAAGGGTTATGGTTACATATTTATAGAACCGAAGCCGGCCTCGGAAGAGGATATCTTAAAGGTTCATACGAAGGAGTGGTTGGAGAGGGTCAAGAGGGGTGGTTACTTCGATCCCGATACTCCCGGTGGTAAAGATATCTTTCGATACGCAAGTCTTTCGGCCGGTGGGGCTATATTAGCGGCGAAGGAGAGGGGTTTTTCACTATTAAGGCCTCCCGGCCATCACGCCGGTAGGAATGGTAGGGCCCTCGGTGCACCGACACTCGGCTTCTGTTACTTCAACAATATGGCCATCGCCATCAAATATCTCGATAAACCCGCCTTGATCTTGGATATAGATGGCCATCATGGGAATGGGACTCAAGAGATCTTCTTAGGAGATCCGAAGGTGAAGTTCATCTCTCTACATAGGGTCTCGATATATCCCGGTACAGGTTACGAATCGGAAGGTAACTGTCTTAACTTCCCATTACCTGCAAGGGCTGGTGATGCACTTTATTTGAAGACGCTCGATAAAGCCTTGAGCCAGATCGATTTAAAGGGTATAGAAATCGTCGGTATTTCGGCAGGATTCGATGCTCATGAAGGAGACCTCGCTTCTTTAGGTTTAACACCGAACTGCTATAAAGAGATCGGTAAGAAGGTAAGGAATTTGGGTATGGAGGTATTCGGAGTTCTCGAGGGAGGTTACATAGGTGAGAATATCGCAATAGACCTTCACCAACTCATACTGGGGTTGGAAGGTGGATAGAATCTAAAGTAGATTAAGTAGATAAAAGAATGGAAAAATAGAAGATGAAGAGTTGAAAGATGAATTTGTTATGAATAATCCATGCATTAGAGAAGCGCTACTTTATGAGAAGATCGATGATAGGGTTAGATGTAAAACCTGTGAAAGATTCTGTGAAATCGCTCCCAATCAACTCGGGTTCTGCAAAACGAGGAAGAATATAGATGGTAAGCTTTACACACTCGAGTATGGCGATATCTCATCGATCAGTGCAAATCCGATCGAGAAGAAACCATTCTTTCACTTCTGGCCCGGTAGCTATGCTTTAACGATCGGTAGTTGGTCGTGTAATTTTACCTGCCCTTGGTGCCAAAATTATGGAATCAGCAAATATCCACCTAACCTTAACAGAAGTAATTATCTTTCACCAAAGGGATTCGTAAGGGCTGTGAGGGAAGTGGGTTGCCAAGGGACGAGTATATCATTCAATGAACCTACTCTACTTCTCGAATATTCGTTAGATGTCTTTGCCATAGCGAGAGAAGAGGGGTTTTACAATACATTCGTAACGAATGGGTACATGAGTTTAGAAGCTCTAAGGCTGTTAAAGGAGTATGGGCTGGATGCTATGAATATCGATATTAAAGGTGATGAAGAGGCTGTAAAGAAGTATTGTGGTGTGGATGTGAATAGAGTGTGGAGGAATTGTGTAGAAGCGGTGAAGTTGGGGATCTGGATCGAAATAACGACCTTGATCATACCTGGAGTGAATGATGATGAGGAATGTTTAAGGAGTATCGCCAATAGAATTAGAAGGGATTTGGGAGAGAATACGCCTTGGCACGTCACCCAATACTACCCTGCGTACAAAGCTTTAGAGTTCGGCCTTTACAGAGGTAGAACGCCCGTTGAAACTTTGGAGAGGGCTTGGCGAATCGGTAAAGAAGAGGGTTTGAACTATGTTTATATTGGCAATGTCCCAGGCCATCGATATGAGAATACTTACTGTCCAAGATGTGGTAAACTTCTGATCAAGCGCTATGGTATGAGTGTGATCAACTATCTCGTTACATCAGACAATAAATGCCCAAATTGTGGAGGGCAGATACCGATCATCGGCAAAGGTACGGTGAGTAGAAGGTTTTACTTTTAATTCAATTAATTCAATCTCAAATAACCAAATCATCCCTTCATAAACCATTTAACGATCGGTCTAAGCACCCTTCTTACATTGTAATACCTTAACAGTTGAGCGCTAAATTTATCGAACGTTGTATTTGGAATTTTAAAATCTTTTAATCTTTCTAAATCTCCTACCTCTCCCACTACTTTATATTCGAGCGCCCTTTTACTCATGGCGATTCTTAAATGGTCCACACCCTTCGGATCCAATCCGATCAATTCACATGCAGCACAATCTAAAGCTAGAGCATCTCTCGATGCCATGATAAATCCAGTATACCTAACCCTTCCATAGATAGGTCCATTACCATCCATAGAATAGATGGCATCTAAGATATTGAGTTTGGGTTGAAGGATCTCATAAAGATCTGCTAGGACTCCATCGATCTTCCAATGAAGAGACTCTTTATCTCTATCCTGAATCAATCCGAATAGATTCTTTATTGCACCCGTAATCTTCGTTAAAGTATGAGTCTTTAATACTGGCAGATTGATCAAATGAGATTCAAACACTAACTTTGGTAAGTTGTAATTACCATGATTACCATTTACGATCAATGTTTCATCTCTACTGAGGTTCAATATATCACAATTCAAATTCGATTTATCGAGTGTATCGATTATTTCATCGAAGGTTCTACCAGTAGAGTCTGTCTCTCCGATGATCACCCTCTTTGCCCTCTCTTTAACTATATTGATCACACTTCTTAGAAGATCCATATCTGTGGTGATGCCCCTTTTTGGCATAGTTAAGAGGTTCGGCTTTATCAAAACCACACTCTCTTGCCCAATGACATCTCTCCACCTCAATCTTTCTAAAGCTTCATGAACTACTGTGTTTATATCATCATCGACCTTCAGTACGAAGACCTCTACTACCATTGCAAATAGATATCGAGTTTACAAACTCTTAAGCCTTGCCATTGTGAGTTACGAGTAATTAGATGAGTAATAAGTTAAATTGTGATAAAATCTACATTTAATGTTTCTGTATTGAGTATCGCTATGGACCTTCTTCCCGTAAGATATCCGCACGCCTCCCCCGGATTTATGATAAAAGTTTCATAGACCTTCTCGTACCTTTGATTGTGGGTATGTCCATGGATAACTACATTGTAATTACCGCTCTTTGCCAATGCGATGATGATCGGTTGATGGATCCCGTGTAAGAGAGCGATCTTCAGACCATTAACCTCGATCTCTGTAAAATCGCCTCTAATTTCAGCACCTATTTCTGAATAGCGCGCTCTGAGTAGTTCACGCTCGCCATCGATATTGCCAAATACACCGATCAATCGGCACTTTAAAGGTTTGAAGAATTTGGCAGTGAATGGAGAGTTGTAATCGCCAGAGTGTAGAACGAGCCCTACATTCCTCTCATTAAATCGCCTTACCGCTTCTTCTATCGCTGAAATGTTATCATGAGTATCAGATATTAGACCGATGAGCAAATCGAAACTTCACTATGCTAGTAGCCTAGGGGTTCACCCACCAGTATAAGTGTAGTATCGGTCTCTGTGGGCTTCCTTTCGATTATCGTAATTACTTTACAGATTCTATCTGGTGGTTCACAATTCTCTTCGTCACAAAAGCCCGTGAGTGCACATGGTGTCTTTCTATTGGAGCGCTTAGCATTTAGAGGTGCTGCTAAATCTCTAATCCTCTTGATACCTTCATTCACATCTTTTACAATCTTATTTATACCTGCGACCACAATAACCTTCTTCGGCCCAAAGATCATCGCCGCGACTCGATTTCCAACACCATCGATATTCACCAACTTTCCATCGATCGTCAATGCATTGGTACTCGATATGAAGACATCTGAAGTTAGGTGATTGCGCCTCATCTCCAGCTCATCCTTTTTAGGAAGATTCGGCTGCCACGTATCTAGGACTATATTCCCACGATTCTTTAAAGCCTCGATCAAACCCATCTCTCTTATAGTAAGAGAACCTCCAACCCCTACCTTAGCATCTATTGGGACCATCTCGAGAATCTTCTTTAACGCGTCTTCCTTCTTCGGTACATAAAGCACATTGAAACCATTCTTCGTTAAGTTCTTTAGCGTGGTTTCAACGATCTTTTCATTATACCATACCTTTGCTTCGTAAAATCTTTCCAACATATTTTATTTATCAAATTTTACATGTTAATATACTTTATGTATTCGAGTTTTTGCAGATAAGATGCAATCTATAAGAATTTACTATTTATCAAAAAAGTAATAAACATCTAAGAATAGAAGATGTTAATAATGATCGTAAAACTTCCTGTTTACGCATGGTACGGCGATTATGAAATAAATATCGAGCTACCTGAAGAGTGGGAAGTCCATATGTGTAGAATGATGGGGCACGATGCCCCTCGCTTAACCGATGAGCAGATATATGAAAGATTGATGAGGCCGATAAAATCTGAACCGTTGCATGAGTTGGCGAGGAACAGAAAAGAGTGTGTGATAATTGTAGATGACCTCACAAGACCTACAAAAGCATACCAACTGATCCCCCATATATTAAAAGAGTTACATGATGGTGGGATGAAGGATGAAAATATTCGGTTCGTAATGGCGATCGGTGCGCACCATTGGATGAGGCTCGATGACATTAAAAAGAAGTTAGGTGAGGAAATACCAGAGAGGTATAATGTATTCAATCATAACGTCTTTGAAAATCATGTATTTCTTGGCAAAACATCCTATGGCACACCAGTCTACATCAATAAAGAGGTTATGAAGTGTGATCTTAAGATAGGATTGGGTTGCATATTGCCCCATCTGAGCTTTGGTTTTGGTGGTGGGGGTAAGATTATACTTCCAGGGGTTTCATCTATCGATACTATAGTTCATAATCACAACGAAATTAAGAAGGGAGTAGGTGTCGGCTGTATTGAGGAGAATTCAAGAAGGTTGGATGCGGAAGAAGCTATGCGCATGGCAGGCCTTGACTTTATCGTCAATGTATTGGTAAATCCGAACCGTGATTGTTGCGATCTGGTCTGTGGCGATCCGATAGCTGCACATAGAGAGGGTGTGAAGATGGCAAGGAAGCATTATTTGACTGAAACGATAGATGCAGATATCGTTATAGTGAATGGTTACCCGATGGAGAATGAAGCGTACAAAGTATTCGATATTGCGGAAAGGTCTTTAAAGGAGGGAGGGGATTTGGTAGTATTAATCCATACACCAGAGGGACAGAGGGGGCACTATTACAGCGGAAGGTTTGGTACAGATTACGGTGGTAGAGGGTGGCGCCCGGGCCTATATACGAGTAAATTGAATAAAGTTAGCAAGCTCGATAAGATCTATGTCGTAGCACCTCATGATTCATTGATCGATCATCAGTACTTCGGATTGAATTCATACTGGTTTAAAAGCTTTGAAAGTGTCCTTAAGGAGCTCAAATCGAAGCATGGAAATAAAAGATTGAAGGTCGCTGTTTATCCGTACGCAACTATACAAATATCGAAGGTTGATTCTTTAAAATCATAAGTCACCATCCATTAATATGATGATAATTTCATAATTCTGTTAGGACTCCTAGATATCTCTATATAATAGATGTGTTTATGTATAAATAGAGGGAATATGCCGATCTACATCCTCCTTTCCACTCTTACGGCTGAAGGTAGTAAAACGATTAAGGAGAGGCCAGAAAGAATCCTCGAAGTAAATAAGGAGATTGAGAATATGGGTGCTAAGGTACTATACCAGTATGCGGTATTAGGGCCCTATGATTTCGTTAACGTGTTAGAGGCGCCAGATAATGATACCATATTTCGCATCTCGACAGAGTTATCATCGAGAGGTACAGTGAAGATTATGAGTATGCCTGCGCTCCCGGTAAGTGAGTTTATTTCGAAAATCAAGAGAAAGTAAAACCCCAGTAAACCCCCTTTTCCTCTTTTTACTCTGAGATCCTTTTATCCAATTCATCCATCAACCTTCATCCCCAACTTCTTCCTTAAATGTGATATAAGGCTGTGGTTCACATGGTACTTTTCTGCCAATTCCTTGGGGCTCTTACCTTCCTTGATCTCTGCAATTAAACTTTCTCTCTCTTCTTTACTTAAACGATGGCTTCTATGTGGATAGGTTACACGAGGCTGCTCCGTTCCACACATTAAGCAAACATTCATGTAATTTATATAGGAGCTTCCACACTTTACACACTTCATAATATTTCATCCCAATCGGTTATGGTTATTCAAAATCTACTTTTAATTCACATCAAAAATAAAAACTTTTTACTTATTTGCTTGTTATAAGTCATTTAGATTCAGCTGTAACATTCTTTATTATCTAACGATTTCGAGTATGGATAAACGTAGTCAAACCTTTTTGAAGATCGTCGTTCCATATTCGTAGCCTTTCTCAAAAGCCCTTATATTCAACTCTTCAGTACCCTTTGGGACCGATGTAAGAATCGATTGTCTCATCGCATCATAGCTGACGATTCTCGTTACAGCGGTAAAGAAACCTAACATTAAGATATTGGCAACCATTCTTCTACCGAGCTCTTCGGCGATGCGGGTTGCAGGTACTGAATAGAGGTTCTTCACTTCTTGTGCTTTCACCAAATCACTATCGATCAATATCAAACCATCGTTCTTCACACTCTTTGCATAGGTATGGTAAGCTGCCTGTGACATCGCCACTAAAACATCTGGTGCATCGATCTTCGGATAGCCTATCCTCTCATCAGATATTATTACATCCGCAACACATGCCCCACCTCTAGCTTCAGGGCCATAGCTTTGAGTTAAGACTGCATTCTTTTTATCGTATATCGATGCCGCCTTTCCCAATATGTAGCCTGATAATATTATCCCTTGCCCACCAAAACCTGCGAATCTAACCTCCCATTTCATAACATTCACGCCCCCCTAAATGTTCGATTATACACATCGATAAAGGAGGGCCTTTCGATATCTAAAAATTTCCCGATGATGAACGTCTTTCCTAATTCAATATTCGCTTCGATCGGGTTTGCACCATGCTTTATCTTCGCATTTTCTTTAAAGTATTCCATCTGAGCCAATCCGTCACCGATCTTATTTGGCCTTCCATAACCTGTAGGGCAAGGAGAGATCACTTCTATGAAGGAGAAGCCCTTCTTTGAAAAACACTCTATCATGGATCGCCTTAACTGCCTAACATGAAAGGTCGTCCATCTTGCTACATATACAGCACCAGAAGCCGCAGCTAGATAGGGCAGATTGAATGGGTATTCGATATTTCCATACGGTGTAGTTGTAGTCTTTGCACCGAATGGTGTAGTTGGGCCCGATTGACCACCAGTCATACCATAATTGAAGTTATTGATACATATAACATTCAAATCGATATTTCTTCGTGCAGCATGAATGAAGTGGCTCGCTCCTATAGCAAATAAGTCACCATCACCACCGAATACTGTAACCTTTAACTCCGGATTGGCCAACTTTAAACCGGTTGCAAAAGGTATGGATCTACCATGTAGGGTATGGTATGAGTCTAACTTTAAGTATCCTGGAATCCTCCCTGTACAACCTATTCCAGAAACTGCTACAACTTTATCTCTATCCAATCCGGCTTCTTCTAATGCTTTAACGTAACAATTGATCACTATACCGACACCACAACCTTGACAGAAGATGTGTGGTAGCCGATCACTCCTTAAGTATTTGTCCTTTGGATGTACCTCAATGACCCTTTGAGTCGATGCTCCTATACCCCCTCCCTGTAATGGTTTATAAATAAACCTTAATGGAGAAGGTTTCCCATTACAATGTATCTTTTTAGACTTGGAGACTTCTATAATTGCATCTACTATCTCACTCGGCTTGTGAATCGCCCCTCCCATCTTCGGTACCGCTACTGTATCACATAAACCCATCGCACAACGCTCCACTTCAAATGCGATCTGTCCGTAATTAATTTCAGGGACGACGAAACCTTTGATCTTCTCCGCCAATTCTCTAATCCTCTTCTCCGGGAAGGGCCAGATCGTAACCAAACGTAACAAACCCGCTTTTATACCTTCATTCCTCGCCAATTCTATCGCTTTCATCGCAACCCTGGCAGTAATACCATAAGTTACAACGATTACATCCGCATCTTCCACCTGAATTTCTTCATAATCTATAATCTTATCGGCATTATTTCTGATCTTTTCAACGAGCCTCCTAACTAAACGCTCTTGAGTTTCGGGATTTACCGATGGATAGCCACGCTCATCATGTGTTAAACCTGTAACGTGTATATGATAACCTTCGCCAGCATTTGCCATCGGAGGTACCAGATCTTCATCCGGTTTAAAAGGTAAGTACACTTCCTTCGGTAATCTTGGCTTCTTTCTCTCATATATTTGAATATCATCCTTCTTCGGTATGATCACTTTTTCACTCATATGGCCTACAACTTCATCACTTAGTAAGATGACTGGTACTCTAAATCGTTCTGAAAGGTTGAATGCTTTAATTGTGAGATCGAACATTTCTTGAGGAGAAGATGGTGATAACGTGATGAGCTCATGTACACCGTGTGTGCCCCATCTTGCCTGCATCACATCCCCTTGCCCAACTAAAGTGGGCAAACCCGTCGATGGTCCTCCCCTCATAACGTTCACTATAACACATGGTGTCTCGGTCATTATACCAAAACCTATGCCCTCCATCATTAAAGAAAAACCCGGTCCAGACGTTGCCGTCATAGATTTTACACCCGCACAAGACGCACCCAATACGGCATTTATAGACCCCAATTCATCCTCCATTTCGATATAAATACCATTTAACTTGGTCAACCTTTGGGCCATTCGCTCGGCTATATCGGTTGATGGTGTAATAGGGTATCCGGCAAAGAATCTACAACCGGCTGCTATTGCACCTTCAGCACACGCAAAATTACCACTCATAAAATGCTCTCCAGTAAGCACATCTTCTTCCACCATCTAATTTACTCCCCCTCCTTCTCCTTCTTCACAATAAATATTGCAAAATCAGGACAGATATCTTCACAGAATTTACAGAATGTACATTTCGAGATATCTTTCACTATCGGCGGGTGATACCCGTATTTATTAAATCCCTTGGAGGCTTCTAATACATTATGGGGACAGTAGTGTATACAGAATCCACAGCCCTTGCAACGATCTTCTATTATATGTATCTGACCTCTTGAGACCTCTTTCTGTTCATAAACCTTTACTAAAGTTTCGCTCATTGATCTTTCAAATTATATTATGTTAATCACAAATATAAAAATGTATACAAAAATCGATAATTTTTCAAATTGTAAGAAAAATTAATTAAAAATAATCAAATTTATACATTCTTATCGTTATTACTGATGAAGGAAGAATATTATTGAAAATTTTTTACAAATAAACCTTATATCCTTATAAGAAATGTGCAAATATCATGAGGATTTTTGAGCTTTTGGTAGTGATAAATATTTAAAGATGCTCAAACTATCCTCTAGTTTATATCAACATCATGTTACCAATATTGGCCATAATACAGATAGTGGAGTGATGAAGGATGGTCGAAGTTCGTATCTTAGAGTATGATGAGAAAAAGGTCAAAGTCTTATTAAAGGGTATTGAGCGGTGTTACGCGAATGCGATAAGGCGCTTCGCAATAAGTGAAGTACCAACGATGGCGATAGATGATGTGGTCATCATAGAAAATTCTTCGATTATGTACGATGAATTGATTGCCCATAGATTAGGTATGATACCGTTAAAGACCGATCTCAATAGATACGTACTACCTGAAGAATGCGATTGTAAAAGTGCTTTAGGTTGTCCAAAGTGTCGTGTTCTATTGGTGTTAGATGCAGAGGCTAAAGATTCGACCAGAACTGTATATTCAGGTGAATTGGTTTCTGAAGATAAATCTGTAGTACCCATAAGTGATTCAATCCCTATCCTTAAACTTGCTCCCAACCAAAGAGTGAAGTTGGAAGCCTATGCAAGGTTGGGTAAAGGTAAGGAGCATGCAAAGTGGCAACCAGCTACCGTGTCTGTACTGACCTCAGTCGATGATAAAGATGATGAATTTATCCTCTTCATCGAGTCTGTAGGTTCCATTCCCGCTTATGAGATCTTCATCAAAGCCATAGAGATTCTTGAGCGTAAGTTGAATGAATTTGTCAATAAGGTGAGTGAGCATCATGGCTAAGATTCGCAACCCGATTCTTACTGAAACCATCTTTCGATTAAGAAAGGCATCAAGTAAAGGTCGTTATAAAATTTGGGAAGTGGCTGCCGAATATTTATCTAAACACCGTTCTAGAAGGCCATGTGTAAATATAGGCAAGATTTCTAGGCTAACAAAAGAGGGTGATAGAGTTTTAGTCCCAGGCAGAGTTTTGGGCGGTGGTGTGATAGATCATGGTATAATTATAGGTGCGTATAGCTTTACAGAGTCTGCCAAGAGAAAGATCTTAAAGGCTGGAGGTGAGGCTTTACACATTTTAGAATTTGTAGAGAAGTATCCTGACGGGAGTGGGGTGATTCTGATTGGAGGGTAATACAAAAGGGTCTTGCCCCATAGTAGTAGATGCACAATATTCGATTTGCGGCAGACTTGCCTCCCATGTTGCAAAACTTTTACTTCAGGGGAATCGCGTAATCGTTGTGAATGCTGAAAAATCTCTCATATCGGGCAACAGGAGGAGTGTAATCAATGAATGGTTAAAAAAGTTAGAGATCAGTAGTGTCGTACAACCGAAGTATGGACCATTCCACCCAAGAAACCCCGCTCGAATACTAACAAGAATGATCCGAGGTATGGTACCGCGACGAAAGAATAAGGGTAGAGAGGCATTAAAAAGGTTAAGAGTATACGTTGGTGTACCAAAGAAATATGAGTCTATGGAGAAGATCACATTTGAAGATGCAAAGGCAAAGAAACCTTTATCTTACTATGTGATGCTTAGTGACTTGGCATCAGAGTTGGGTTGGAAAGGTGGGTAAAATGCCTGTAGCAAGGAAGACAAAGGCTTTTGAACTCTATTCGGGTTCACGAAAAACGGCCAGAGCTACGGCAGCGATCATGCCCGGTAAAGGAGTTGTGAGGATAAATTCGGTACCCGTTGAGCTCATTACTCCTGAAATCGCGCGTGAAAGAATTATGACACCGTTGGAGCTGGCTGGTGATTTGAGAGATAAGGTGGATATCGATGTTAAAGTTAAAGGTGGGGGATTTATGGGACAGGCTGAAGCTGCTGCTATAGCGATTTCAAGAGCGCTCGTAGGTTGGTTTAAAGATGAAGATTTGAAGCGAAGAATTTTGGAGTTTGATAAGCATCTTTTAACTGGTGATCCTCGACAGACCGAGCCTAAAAAATTTGGAGGGCCTGGGCCGAGAAGGAGGAGGCAGAAATCGTACAGGTGATGCCAAGAGACACTCTTTTTACCATTAAAATTTAAATAATATTGTTACTCGAACGAATGTGGTATCTTATCATAAGGATACAAAACGTCAAGGCGATCTAAAATTTAAAATTCGTCTTGAATTTAAAGATAGTAGATTTAAAAATCTCTTCGAAGATAAAACCTCTGATGAGATGATGTTATAGATTTAACTTTGCTTTAATGAGCGTAAGATCACGCTCTATTGCCTTAAGCCTCTCATCTAATATCGTCTTTAAGTCTGCTCTTAAAGCTTTTACTTCATCGAGGGTTTGCTTTTGAAGTGCCAACATCTGATCCTGCTTCGCCAACATCTGATCCTGCTTCGCCAACATCTGATCCTGCTTCGTGAACATGATTTCGAAGTACGATGCGCCCGTCGAGAATCCTTCCACCAGCTCCTCTCTCAATGTACCCGTCTTTATCTTGAAGGTTGTAAACTTACCCGTCGGTTTTTGATATTCTACACTCAACTTTGTAACGTTTATTGGTGGTCTTACTATATTTATCGCTTTTATAAACTCCTCTATCTTGCTCTTTTCACCCTCGACTACCACCTCAACCCTTCCATCTGGTAAGTTAGTTACATATCCTTTAAGATCTAGCCTCCAGGCTAACCTTCTCACATAGTAGCGGTAACCTACGCCTTGAACATCACCTTCAGCGACTATCTTCGCCCTCTCCATTCTAACACTCTTTTCTTCAAGGAATTATATTAAACTATTCATTAAAAGATCTTTATCCGTTTAATCGGTTTGTTATGATTGTCTTCATTATAAGCTCTTAATATTAGCCTATATATAGGCAGAAACTTATATATGCAGATACGTAAGTATTAATTTCGTGAAGAGTTAATGAAAAAGTTGAGTAAGCGTGATTTGGCATCTACTAGCATCTTTACTGCGTTCGTAGCCATGGCAACGATGGTCTTCAGCGTCTATGTACCTGCAACGAAAGGGTACTTTAACATAGGTGAGACAATGGTATATACTACAGCTTTACTGATGGGGCCATGGATAGGTGCTTTTGCTGGAGGTGTAGGTTCGATGATCGCCGATCTAGCCCTTGGCTACCCTCACTTTGCTCCAGGTACTCTATTAATTAAAGGGGCAGAAGGGTTTGTGGTAGGATATTTATTCAAGAGAGGGTTTGGGAGATTATCTAAACTTTGTAAGAATATAATTGTAATCGCTGCCGCTTTGATCTTAGGATCGATCGTATGGTTGATCGGGACTCAATATTATGTCGGTGAAGTCGAATTCTCGCTCGGCCACTCTATAGTTGGATATTACTCGATGACACTCTTCATCCCTCAGGTATTTTGGATAGGATTAGCGACGATTATCGGTATTGTGATCATCGTTATTGGCCTATCTA
>JANXEG010000036.1 GCA_025058425.1 Nitrososphaerales archaeon | reverse complement strand
TCAATGTAAAGCTCTACTATGTGAATGATGAAATTAATGAAAGTGGTTTCATCGGTTTATTGATGATCAAGGCGAGTAAGAGTAGTAGAGGGAAGCAGAATCTACAGATACCATGTAAACCAGGCGATATAGTAAGAGCAAGAGTGGTAAACAATAATAACGGTATAACTTTTCTATCGATGGATAGGGTTGAAGATGGTGTAATATTCACTACGTGTAGTGCATGTGGAGGTAGAGTGGTCAGAGTTGGCAATGGTGTAAAATGTGTGGAGTGTGGAATTGTGGAGAAGAAGAAGTTAGCGGCCGATTTTTCAAAGTTTTCATTGAAGCGTTTATAAGCATATATCTTTCAATCTCTGTTTAGAAAGGATGGGCTTGAAGCTTAAACCATTGGTAGCTTTTCAAGGTGAAAGAGGTGCATATAGTGAAGAAGCCGCTATTAAATACTTCGGAAGTGGGGTTAATGTAGTTGCATGTAAAACTATGGCTGAGGTCTTTGCGAAAGTGGAGAATAATGAGGTGGATTACGGAATAGTTCCTGTAGAGAATTCTATCGAGGGTAGTGTAAATGAGACCTATGATTTGCTGGTAGATACAAAACTAAAGATATCTGGAGAGTTGAATCTGAGAATAATCCATTGCTTGATCGCCCATCCCAACGTCGATATTCAAGATATAAAGGTCATCTATTCACACCCTCAAGCGTTAGCCCAATGTAAAAAGTTCCTTAACGGTTTGAATTGTGAAGTGATTTCTGCATACGATACAGCCGGGAGTGTGAAGATGATCAAAGAGAAGGGGTTGATCGATGCCGCGGCCATAGCGAGTGAAAGGAGTTCGGAGATCTATGGGATGAAGATCCTTAAAAAGGGGATCGAAGATAGCCTTGATAATTATACAAGGTTCTTGATCCTTTCGCACAACGATTCTCCTTTTACGGGTAACGATAAAACTTCCATAATCTTCTCAACAAAACATGTTCCAGGGGCTCTATACAATGCCCTAAGAGAGTTTGCAGTAAGAGGTATAAATTTGACGATGATCCTCTCTAGACCTACTAAAAAGACTCCTTGGGAATACAATTTCTTTGTAGATTTCGAAGGGCACCGCACTGAAAAAAGGGTTGAAGAGTGTCTTAAAGAGTTGAAGAATCAAACCTTATTCGTTAAAGTTTTGGGTTCGTATCCGAAGGCCAAACCTTAGGCCGAACCTTAGAATTTTAGAAAAGTATACGGGAACATTTAACCCCATAGTAATCCTCTGAATGAGGATCGAAATGGCGATCATCCTTTCCGAAGGAAAGTCTTATTAATATCATCCTCAGATTCCATTCTTTGAATGAAGATCGAAATCAACTTTCCTAGTGAGAATACGTTAGAACTTTATATCGATGGAGAAGATTACAGTGTAGCGGATATCATCCGTCATGAAATTCTTAAGGATAAGCACGTAATCTTTGCAGGTCTCAAGCAGATCCATCCATTGACGGAAAGATTTTTAATAAAGGTATCTACAAAGGATCTCTCACCCCTGGAAGTGGTTACAATAAGTGGAAAGAATGCTATGAAGAATGTTGAAGATCTTTTGATCACTGTAAAGAAGTCCTTCGAAGAAAGGGGTGGGCGAAGTTGAGTGATATGAAGTTTTGCCCTAAGTGTGGCACTAGACTTAAGTTCAAACAGGTAAAACTTGAAGGAAGTTCATTCATCGCTTCAACTTGTGATAGATGTGGATTTTATCTTCCAAAACAAAAGGTTGTAGAAAGACCTAATTCAGCAACCCATGCGGTCAATCTAATAAAGGTTGTAAATGATAATGAAGCTAAATTACAAACGATGCCCACCACGACTGCTGAATGTCCAGAGTGTAAAAATACTACCGCTTATTGGTGGATGCTTCAAACGAGGAGTGCTGACGAAGCCCCTACTCAATTCTTCCGTTGTACACGGTGCGGATACACATGGAGGCAATATTCTTAACTCCCTCTAGTATTTACCAATAGGAGATTGGGTGATAAGAATGGTCTTTACCGCTAAAACGCCCACGCCTGTTGAATGGAAAGCTATTATGGCAGCAATCTCGACACTCGTTGAAGAAGCGAGCTTCGAAGCCTCACCAAACGGTATTACATTTAGAGCGATGGATCCTTCACATGTAGCACTTATCGATTTAACCTGGCCGAATTCAGCCTTCGAGAAGTACAATTGTGATAAGGAATTCAAATTTACTGTAAGAGTAGATGATTTTGTGAAGTTGATCAAAAGGGCAGATTCAAAGGATAGTGTGGAGATCAGTGCAATGGATGGTGAAGCCTTAATCTTAAGATTATCGAATGGTTATAAAAGGGAGTTTAAGATCCATCTGATCGAGAGTACCTATGGCCCTACACCTTTACCGAAACTCTCATTCAACGTAAGGATCGTGGTCGTTGGGGAGGTCTTCGAAAAGATTCTTAACGATATTTCAACAGTTTCAGACCATGTAACACTTGAAACCTCGGAGAAAGGAATCGTATTCTCTGGTAAGAGCGAAAGAGGTACCGCCCATATAACGTTAGATAAGGGCAGTAAAGATATTCTAGAGTTGGAGGTAAAGGAGGAGAGTAAAGCGACATATAGCTTGGATTATCTATTGAGCATCACGAAGGCTATGGGTTCGATCTCCGATACGTTACAATGTGAATATTCATCGAAGATGCCTTTGAGATTAGAGTTCAAGTTGGGTGAGTATGGAGGTAAAGTACACTTTTACTTAGCACCACGTGTAGAGTAGAAGGTTAGATCGCTCGAACCTTAATGCTTTAAAGTGATCATTGAGTTTTTATTTTGAAGATTTAATTCATCCACCATCCATTACATCTTTTTACTTGTATGTTGTTTATTCTCCCATAATCTGTAGGATTATCTCTCTAGATCTTGGTCGAATATCCAGTTCGATAAAGACTATCTGTTGCCACGTACCTAACATCAATCTACCATTGACGAAAGGTACGGTTAAGCTCGGACCTATAAGTGAAGCCCTCACATGTGAGTGCCCGTTTTTATTCCCCCACCTTTTATCATGTTCATAATGAATATCTTTAGGAGCGATACGGTTCAACATCTGTGGGAAGTCTTGAAGAAGTCCCGGTTCATATTCTATAGTGGTTAAAGCACCCGTGGAGCCCGGGATGAATATCGTTACTATACCATTATCAATACCACTCGCTTTTACGTATTTTGAGACCTCATCTGTAATATCGAGTATATCTCCTTCTCCACGTGTATTTAACTTAAGATAACGCGTGATTACAACCATATCGATCAGTATAACTCAATATGGTGAATTATTTAGCTGCTACCGTTTATTTGAATCTATACCGAATCTATACCGTATCATATTCATGAAAATCTTTTTGAAAATTATCATTTACACGAAAAACTCATCGATCTATCTTGCTACTATCCGTATCTTAACCTTAAGAGTTGCTTCTATCTCTCTGACCACTATTCATCTCTTTTATAAATTCCCTTAAGAGTTGCTTCTGCCTCTCCGTCAATCTCGTCGGTGTCTCGACGATCACCTTCACCAATTCATCACCCCTTCCAAAACCTTCCAATTTAGGGATGCCTTTGCCCTTCAACCTGAAGATCGTCCCGCTCTGAGTGCCGGGAGGTATCTTCAAGATCACACTTCCATCTAACGTTGGTACACGAATTTCTGTGCCCAGAGCTGCGTGAGGGAAACTTATTCTTGCTTCATAGATTATATCATCGTTACTTCGCTTAAATAATGGATGTGGTTTAACATGGATAACGATGTAAAGATCGCCCGGTGGTCCACCATTAGGACTTACGTCACCTTCGCCCCTCAGCCTTAATGTATAGCCTTCATCCACACCCGCTGGAACCTTCACCTGGACCCTCCTTCTTACTTCTACTACACCTGCGCCTCTACATACTTTACATCGATGTTCGATGATCTGCCCCTTCCCTTTACACACGTTACATGTCGTTATAGTTACAAAGCGTGTAAAGCCCGAAACTCTTACTTGTTGAATCTGCCCAGTACCATTGCAATGGGAACATACTCTTGGACTCGTACCAGGTTCAGCACCACTACCATGACAAGCTTTACAGACTTCTGTGCGTGGGACTTGAATCTCTTTCGTAACACCACTTACAACTTCCTCGAGCGTTACCTCTAAATCGTACCTTAAATCTCGTCCAGGTGTAGGGCCATGGCTCCTTCCCTTACCAAAGAACATATCGAATATACTTTCAAAACCTCCAAAACCGAAACCCAAATCTCTGAATATTTCATCAAAATCTACCCCTCGGAAGATATCCTCAGTTGTATATCTACTATCGATACCAGCATGGCCATACATATCGTACTGTCGCCGTTTTTCATCATCTGAGAGTACGGCGTACGCTTCTGATATCTCTTTAAACTTTTCTTCAGCATCTGGTGATTTGTTCCGATCTGGATGATATTGTAAAGCTAACTTTCGATAGGCCTGTTTAATCTCCTCTTTAGTGGCATTCCTAGGAACGCCCAGGATTTCATAGTAATCCCGCTTAGGTTTGCTCATAACCACTTCAACCCTTTTTATCTCGCTGATCTATCTATTAAAATGATAGAATGTTAGCGAATTAAAATTTATGATTCGAATCATTATTAAACCTTTCCGAACCGGATTTTGGACTCATTCATCTGATCGATTCCTTTATTCTTATACCTATCCCTTCGAATATTTATAGCATAGCGATTAATATTAATGATTGGTCATTGAACGGTTAATGATGGCATCATCAAAAAGGTTTATTATGAATGTATTACAAATGAAGATAGGTAGCTTACCTGTATTGTCGATTATTCTAACACTACTCGCATTTCTTATACGTATCTGGCGTTTAGAAGAACCGAATGCTCTGGTCTTCGATGAATTTTACTATGCTCAGGCTGCATACTCTTACGTGAAGAATCTTACCGATCCAAACTGGGTTCACCCTCCATTGGGTAAAGAAATGATCTCAATCGGTATCCTCATATTCGGTTACAACCCCTTCGGTTGGAGGATTGTAAGTGCCATCATCGGGGCCCTCTCCATTACCATCATCTATCTTACCGCAGATGAAATCTTTCGTAAGCCTTTCATCTCATTTTCATCGGCCTTTATACTCACATTCGACCCATTCCACTTCATTCACTCACGCATTGCTCTACTCGATATCTTCCTCGCCTTCTTTATCTTAACGGGATTTTACGCGTACGTTAAGTATATCAAACAGAATGTAAAGAGTAAGAGTTTAATATGGTTGGTGATATCGAGCATTACATTCGGATTAGCGCTCGCCACAAAATGGCCAGCCATATTCGCTATTTTAGCTGCAATTCTCCTCCCGCATTTTGGAGGTGTAGGTAAAGAAGGAGAAGGAGGGGTTGTTACGATTAAACCATTGGTCGGTACACCGTTACGCATAACCTTGCTTCTCACGATTCCCGCCACCATCTATATGCTCACATATCTACCACACTTTATAGCAGGTAAATCGTTAGAGTATTGGTACCTTATTCATAAAGAGACTTTGATATTTCACTTAACTGTAAAGGATACCCATCCATACGCAAGCCCACCGTGGTTATGGCTCCTCCCTCTACATAGAATTCCGTATTATCTCGATCTATCCACTGGGGCGGAAATTACTACTATACTCAATCCGATCATAGTATGGGTAGGTCTGCCTTCCACCATCGTACTCATGATCAATTCATTCAAGCGTGACTCATTACGGTTAGCGATTCCATTCGGATTTCTCTTCTTATACCTTCCCTGGTTTCTATCACCACGCATGACCTTCCTATTCTACCTTCTACCGGCCAATTCATTTCTAATACTCGCTACTTCATGGTTATTAGAGGTCCTTTGGGATGAAAGGGGTATTTATCGTCTTATCTCAATCTCATGCCTTATTATGATATTCGTAATATTCATCATATTTTATCCCCGTATCTCCGCCCTCCGATTCTAAATACTTTTAAGAGAATTTAGAAAATATGGTGTTGTTGATGGAGAGGGTAATCGTTAGAGCACCAGCAACGACCAGTAATCTGGGACCGGGTTTTGATGTACATGGCTTGGCCCTCGATGTGATGTACGATACTGTAGAGATCGCCCGGGTCGATAAGAGAGGTATTCAGATCGAGGTAGAAGGTGTTGGTAAGGATCGAATTCCTACAAAACCGAGTTACAATACCGCAGGTAGGGTGGCTTTAGAATTTCTAAGACGGTACGGTCGATGTGGTTTAAAGATAAAGATCATCAAGGGCATACCACCAGGCTCGGGCCTTGGTAGTAGTGCCGCAAGTGCAGCAGCGACGAGTGTGGGTCTAAATACTTTACTTCAAACAAAGCTCGATAATCTTAATTTAACAGAGATCGCGAGCAAAGGAGAGATCGCCTCGGCTGGCACAGCCCACGCCGATCAGGTTTCAGCCTCCATATATGGTGGCTTCGTTATTGTATACTCTTACAAACCATTAAGTGTAGCCGCATTCCCTCCGCCAAAGAATGTCGAATTCGCTTTGGCTGTACCTCAAAATATTGAAAAGACCACCAAACAGGCTAGAGCGGTACTCCCAAGGAGAGTATCTCTATCGAATGTCGTTAATAATCTTGGAGCCTGCTCTCTCGTCACCGCTGGCATGATTCTATCGGATCCCGAGCTTATAGGACGTGGGATGAATAGTGACTGTATAGTGGAGCCCGCAAGGAGCTCTCTATATCCAGGTTTTACGAAAGCTAAGCTCGCTGCGATCGAATGTGGTGCTCTGGGTGTGACTCTCAGTGGTGCTGGCCCGACGATAATCGCTGTGGTCGATCCACTTAAAGCTTCAGCTCAAGAGGTTTCTAAAGCTATGAAATTAGCTTATGAATCGGAGGGGGTTGCATGTGAAAGTTACGTTTCTCGTGCGACTACTGGTGCGAAAGTGATCGATACTTCATAAAGCCATTCATCCATTTAATGATTATGCGCCAAATTTCATGATAGGAATATTAAATGATGTTGAGAGATCTTCAATAAGTGCGTATTATTCATTAATCGATCATAAGATTGACTCAACGATGAAACCGATGAAATTAATATAAAATGCTACAATATCATCATCCTTTTAAATTACGATACCCTTATGTATTAAAAGTTAAACTCTTAACATGATTAATGGCTAGTAATATCAGGATCGCTCTGGCAAATGTAGTTAAGGCCATAGGTTTGATCTTGGTAGCCCCAGCCCTCATCGCCTTGATTTACGGTGAAAATTATGAATTTATGATCTTCTCGATTTACGCTCTAATGATCTTCTCATTAGGTCTGCTCCTCTCCCCTAAGTATAGTATCGGTGAAGTCACTTTAGCAGACGCATTTATAATCTCTGCAGGTAGCTGGCTCTTAGCTTCACTGATAGGCACGATACCCTATATCTTCATCGCGAGGATGCAATCGATAGATGCATGGTTCGAGTCCATGTCCGGTTTTACCACGACGGGAATGACCATCATAGCCGATATCGAAGCCCTACCAAAGAGCCTATTGTTTTGGAGGTCTTTGACTGAATGGGTTGGAGGTATAGGTATAGTGCTATTCTTCATCCTCTTCGTATCGCCTAGGGGTTTGGGTGCATGGAGGCTCTACAGAGCTGAGGCAAGAGAGGAGAAGATCTTAACCACCACAAAAGGGACCGTGATCGCTATATGGTTACTCTACTCGGTCTTTACAGTAATATGTACTTCATCTTTAATCTTCGTAGGTTTGGAACCATTCGATGCCTTGACACATGCCCTTACAGCCGTTTCGACTGGAGGCTTCTCGACCAAGAATGCAAATATAGCGGGGCTCGAAAATATTCGAGCGAACATCATTTTAATGATCTTTATGGTCATCGGTGCTACAAACTTTGCAGTATTCATTAGAGCTATGAGGCTTAGGAGCTTAAGGGTGATCATCGAAAGTATCGAACTTAGGGTCTTTTTACTCATATTGGTAATCGCAACGATCATTGTAACTCTCGACCTCTTCTTCAATTGGAGAGTTGAGAGTATCTTCGATGCTCTTCATCTGGCGGTCTTTCATGTCGTATCCATTCTTACCACAACGGGTTATACACTAAGAAATATCGCTGAATTCCCAAACTTGACGGTGTGGATCTTGACGGTACTGATGACGATCGGCGGGAGTTTGGGTTCTACATCTGGTGCTATAAAGATAATGAGGATTATAATAGTAATCAAGGCTATAACCTACTCGATTTCTACATGGATCCTGCCTGAGAGGACTGTAAAACCATTTAAAGTTAGAGGCCATGAGATAAGTTCGGACGACGCACTTAAAACGATCAGCTTCTTTACAGCATATTCTATCTTCATCCTTATCGAGGGTATGCTCATAACGGCATTCGGTAATATTCATCCTTTCATAGCATTATCCGGTGCTTTCTCAGCTGTAGGTAATATCGGCCCATCCCTCCTCCCGATCTCTTCAGATTTACCGAACCCGATAAAGGTTGCTTTGATCATCGGTATGTGGGCTGGAAGGCTTGAGATATTCCCAGTGATTACTTTCATCCCATATATATTTAAGAAGATCTTAAGATGGTGAAGATGGTAAAGAATAGAACCCTTTTGTATCGATTTAATTTTACTCTATATATGCATTCCTCAGAATAAATTTTGATACAATCTTAAAGTACATCGGATAATGCTTCAACGATCTTTTGGACATGTTTTGGATTACTCGCATAGATTATAAATTCATCACCACCTTCTAAGACAAAGTCTTTGGTCAGATTTGTGTATAACTTCCCATCTCTATAAACGCTCAAAGGGATGCAACCATTTGGAATCTTGATCTTTCCGATCGGTATCTTCGAATCTTTCTCTACTTTCACAACAAAAACCTCAGCCTCTTTATCGCCTAGGTAGATAAAGTCTTTAACGCCCTGCATATGTTGGAATAGGTACTCTGATATGAGTTCATCTGGGATGATGATCTTCGCCCCAGCTTCTTTAAAGAGCGGGCTGTGCGCGGGATCCCTAACCAATGCTACCAGATTTTTAACACCGTGGCTTTTAGCTAAAGATATCACCATGAGGTTCGTGGCATCATCACCTGCCGCAGCTATGACAGCATCCGCCTCATCTATACCAGCATCTTTGAGTGTATCGTTCTCAGCAGCGTCTCCATGAATCACTAACGTATCATATTCAGACAAAAATCTTTTACACCGTTCTTCATCCTTATCTATCACAACGACGGTATGGCCATGTTCTAAGAGTGTCTTCGATATACTTTGTCCAGCACCACTCAATCCTACAACTATAACGTACAATCAAGCCACCATTATCAGTTGCATAATGCCCTAATAAAAATACTTGTTCTAGTAAATATACTTTGGTGGTTCAATAAAAATCATACCATCCTTGAAAATTACATATATAAAAACTTTTGTGAGGGATTGTGAGATTTGAAATTTGAGATTTCTCTTTTTTGAATACTCTATACTTAGGATTAAATAGTAGAATACTCGAATATTGAATGATGATTGAAAGAGATCGAGAATATACGAGTATTCTTTTTGAACCTATGGGCAAGAGGGTTAAGGCAAAGTTGGGTGATACCATTCTTCACTCTGCGTTGAGATCGGGCATAGGAATTAGGAGTGAATGTGGTGGTATACTCGGTAGATGTGGTAAATGTAGAGTTATAGTAAAGGATCAATCAAAATTGAATCTTCCGACGAAAGTTGAAAAGGAATTTTTAAAGGAGTCTGAATTAGAAGAGGGTTACCGCCTCGCCTGCCAATCTATAGTACAGGGTGAAGTTAGGGTATTTATACCCGAAGAGAGTAGAGTGCGTAAACGGAAGATTCAACTTACAAGTATTCAGAGAACGATAGAATTAAAGCCAGCAGTTAGGAAGTTGCATATAAAACTCTCACCACCTACACTTACAGATACCCGATCTGATGCCGAAAGGTTGGTTTCAACATTAAGGGAGGTTTATGGTATATGTGAATTGAGCTTCAGCTTCAATGCGCTAAAGGAACTGCCTAAAGTAGCAAGAGAGGCAGATTGGGATCTCACCGTCACCTTGATCGACGATAAGGAGATTGTATCTATAGAGCCTAGAGATACAACTAACTTACTCTACGGTGTCGCGATCGATTTAGGGACCTCTAAGATCGTAGCAAGTCTGATCGATTTGAGGAATGGTAATGTGGTGATATCGAGTGGTATTGAGAATCCCCAGACGATCTATGGTGAGGATGTAATTTCACGAATCACACATGCTACACTCGATGAAAAGCGGCGTGAAGAGTTGAAGCTCCTTGTTATTGAGGGGTTAAATTCCATCCTAGCTGATTTATGTGAAACGATAAACGTAAATGATCTTTATGAGATGGTCATCGTGGGCAACACCGCCATGCACCACCTCCTCCTCGGATTAGATACTAAGTATCTGGCGATGTCTCCTTACGTGCCGGTAGTGAGTGATTCGTTAAATTTACATGCAAAGGATCTAGGTATAAATATGAATAGATGTGGACGAATCTACCTACCTCCAGTAATAGCGGGCTTCGTTGGTTCCGATAATGTAGCTGATCTATTGTCCACCAATTTGCATGAAATTGAGGATTTAAGTCTGTTGATAGATCTTGGGACAAATACTGAAATCGATTTAGGAGATAGAGATGAGATTCTTTGTTGTTCATGCGCTTCAGGACCTGCATGGGAAGGTGGGCATATAAAGCACGGTGTAAAGGCGATGGAAGGTGCGATCGAAAGGGTTTCTATAGATCCACAGACCTACGATGCCCATTATGAGACGATTGGGGGGTTTAAACCGGTAGGGATCTGTGGTTCAGGGATGATCGATCTTCTTGCAGAGATGCTGAAATGTGGCTTAATAGATAGTAGAGGTAGGTATAGGGGTGAAATTTCAACCCCTCGCTTGAGAAAAGGTGACCTTGGTTATGAATATGTGGTTGCGTGGGCTGATGAGACAGATATAGGTGAAGATATAGTTATTACTCAAACCGATATAGCTGAGTTACAGTTGGCAAAGGCTGCAACCTACTGTGGCTGTCGCATTCTGATGAAGAGGAAGGCTGTCGAGGCGAAAGATATAAAGAAAGTATTCATCGCAGGAACCTTTGGAAGTTATATCGATTTCGATAATGCAAAGATCATAGGGCTTATCCCCGATGTCCCCATCGAGAGGATAGAATTCGTCGGTAACGCTGCCCTATCTGGGGCTGAAATGTTGCTGAAGTCACGAGAATTAAGAAAGAATTTGAAGAATATTTTACAAAAGGTTAGATATATAGAGTTGGGAGTGCAGGAAGATTTTAATGATGAATTCATATCGGCATTACCATTCCCCCATTCGAAGAAGGAACTATTCCCATCTGTCATCAATATTATAAGAGGTTGATGAGTTCACAGACATTCACCAAGATAGATAAGATTCTCTCTAAACCTTAGCAATAATGTTGACATGAGTGTGCCAATGACTCTACCTTATTTTACTTTACTTTCATCGACTCTCTACTTATTAAGTAAATTAAGAATGATTTTACCCAAATTATGGTATCGTTATGTATTCATAATTAGGGAGCTAATCCCAAATGTCACTGATGAGATCTTCAAGATCTAACCTTCGTAAGGTACTCTTCCATGGCTTACCAGTCTTCTCATCCCAACCCATCAATCTATAATATTCCATGATAATCCCTCTTAAGTATGATGCGATCGACTTCCCTTTTCCCGGACCATTTGGTGGTGGTTCGAGCAATCTAGGAGGTACATCAAGATCATCTTCAGGTGTTAATCCACGTCTAACATTAAATACTCGCTCAAGATTCATTATTCTTTCACCGATTAAGAGCGCATCTTCTTGAGTGATATTCCATCCAGTAGCTGCCGAAACTGCTTCGGCTGCATACTTTAAAGCTCCCGGCACTCCCCATGTAGCGAAGAGGCAAGTACCTATACAATCCTCCCAATACTTCTTCATCCCGATGATCCTTGCCGATTTCGCTTTAACCTTCCAATCGAATGGATCTTGAAGTGTGGGCATCCCTAAATCAGGCTCAGATATATAATCGGCTCCTTGTGCTGGCCATCCTGAACCACCACCAAGAATTTGGCCGACGAGGATCCCCCAACAATTTCTCCAATCGTGAAGGTTAATCCCAGCTCCTTTTACATGAACTGCAAATTTAAGAGCATCCCCACCAATCGCTTCAGCAGCCCTTTTAGGACCCAGAGATAAAAGATTACCGAGCCAACCTTCTCTATACGCTGCCATTCGATAGAGTTTCTCAAGTAATTTTGCATCTCCCCATCTTAACTCAATTCCATTCGTATCCTCTTTGGTAATCAACCCTTTCTCATAAGCTTCTATTACCAGAGCTACCGTAGTCCCGAGAGTACTCGTATCAAATCCCAATCTATCAAGAAGGTCTGTGAGATAAAATAATGTCCCCGCATCACCATAAACGCCACAGATCGATGTAGCCCCTTCTATACTCTCACCTCCACCACCTAAGGTCGCTACATAACCTTGATAGGGTCCAGATGTGATTTCAACATCGTAAGAGCAGGCGATTGGGCATGCGAAACAGGCTTTTGGTATGATTTTATTCTTTGACATTCCTACCCCGAATTCAGGCGGTACCGTTTCGAGAAAGTTTTTGGCAGAGACCAGATACCTTTTCTTTAAAAATTCATATTCGGTTCTTGCTATACCACCTCTCTCACGACGACGGGTTGTAGGGAATTCATTCATCACTACATGCTTCCATTTAGCCCCGATCTCTCTGATTTTATTTTCATCCGCCACCTGCACCCTCTCACTACCATACACGGCTATGGCTTTCAATTTCTTTGAGCCCATCACCGCACCGACACCGCTGTGGGCAAACGTATGATTCTTATCATTTTCAATAAGAGCACCAGCACATAGATTCTCTCCAGCAGGTCCAATAGTAGCAACACTCGCTCTTGGTTCACCAATATCCTCTTTTATTAGGTCTTCACTCTCATGTGTATCTTTCCCCCAGAATTTTGTAGCATCTTTAATATCTACTCTCCCATCTCTTATCCATAAGTATACTGGGGTTTTAGAAGCACCTTGGATAATTAATCCATCATAACCTGCAAACTTTAACATAGGGCCGAAAAAACCGTGTGAATGTGAACGGCCGGCAGTAAACCCGGTACTAGCATTAAGTGTGGCGATACTCGTCTGATTCCCAGTCGGTATCCAAGGAATACCAGTTAATGGACCAGTCATGAAGATTAAAGGATTCTCAGGTTCTAAAGGGTGCACACCTAAAGGTAATTCATCATATAGAATCTTTAATGCAAGGCCCCAACAACCGATGAATTTCTTTAAAATCTCTTCCTCTAACTTTTCCTCCTTTATCTCGCTATTGGTTAAATCTATACGTAAAATCTTACCACGATATCCTCCTAACATGCGTTTATAAAACTATTCTTTACTACTTAAGCTTTAAAAACTGAGCTCTTTTAACACCAAAAATCATTTTCACATACCTCACATATATCATCCATCTTGATGAAGGATACTGGCTCAAGATTATTCACTATTGTTAAGTATCTCAAGATATAGAAGTTATATGAATTAAACGTTACCATGTGAAGATATCGATTCACATTTATTACTTTTAGGTGAGGTT
>JANXEG010000035.1 GCA_025058425.1 Nitrososphaerales archaeon | reverse complement strand
ACCTGATCGAGACTGGAGTCAATACTGGAGTCTTCACATTAGAGTTAAAGTTACCAGCAGTGCAAAGAACTGATGGTAAGCCACTCGCTGATGGCGATGTTATAAAGGTAGAATGGAAAGATAATCTCTTCGACCCACCAACGACCGTCTCTGCTACTACAACGATAGGTGTGATTACAGCTAAAATCACATTCGATCGAGATGTATATCCAGTAACGGCTGGTGATAGAGTTAAGGTTAAAATCACTATAGATGATCCTGATGAGAATGTAGATGCTAGAATCGCTGAAACTATAATTGTAGGTGATCATCGTGATGAATATATTGTGATTAGAGCTGCAGATGGTACAATCTTACAATCTATAGCTAACTTTACTGCAGGAAGGAGGGTCTTATTCACCGAGACCGGTATAAATACTGGAATCTTCACAGCTACAATTGATGTGGATCAATCACGTCCAGCAGCAGACCGTCAATGGATCAATGCTAAGCTCAAGATCGTCTATTATGATGAGACAGCTGGCAAGACCGTTGATAAAGAAGTTATCTTCCAAAACTCAGATACACTCATATCTGTTGATAAAGCAATAGCACGTTATGGAGAGACATTTAAAGTTACTGTAAATGATCCTGATAGGAACTTAGACTCTGAGAAGAGAGAGAACGATACAGTAAAAGTTTATGTGGTATGGACAGATAGAGTAGGTGCCAACGCAACAGCAATTTCCAAAGATGCTGAAGAAACAGGACCAAATACTGGAGTCTTCGTGGCAGAGTTTAAGGTTGGCGAAACTGTAGGTGGTGTTAGCTTCAGACCGAAGCCAGGCTCTAATTTGGAGATCAGAGTATTCGATAGAACACCGATAGGCCTTACTCCAGCCAAGGTTGCATGGCCTACCGATTGGACGGAGTGGAGTAGAAGGGTAGCTTTAGTTAGGGTACCATCACACACAGGGACTCTAACCCTATCGGCGACTGAGATAGGGCCTGGAGGTATAATCACAATAACATTAAGAGATCCCGATGAGAATGTCGATATAGCTACAAAGGATGTTATAGATGGTAGGGGTGGTAGAGGCTCCATCAGAGTGAAGACAGACTCAGACCCAATGGGTTACACTATGTATATAGAGGAGACGGGTATCACCACAAACGTCTTTGAAAGGAAGATCAAAGTGATACCCAGAGAGCTAACAGCAGCAGAGCAAAGAGCTACCGATCCTACTGTAACAGCGCAGATTTACGGAAGGCCCGGTGATAAAATGTCGATAACCTATGTTGATAGAGAGGATGCTACAGGAGCTGCAACAACATTGACGAGAGAAGTAGCTATAAAGAGCTGGGATCCAGTAATCACATTCGAAAAGGCTACTTACATGCCCGGTGACCTATTAAGGGTCTTCATCACAGATCCCGATGCTAATAAAGATCCAGATACCATCGATGTTATACCCAGCCCATCACCGATCGAGACTGGCAAGATAATACAGAAGCTCATTATAACATCTACCAGCGATCCGATAGGTGTTTCACTATCGGCTGTCGAGACTGATAAGAATAGTGGAAGGTTCGTGGCTCAAATACCATTGAGTGGTGAAGCTGGTATTACAGGCACACTTTACGTAAGGATTGGTGATACAGTTACCATCCACTACAAAGATGAGTTCCCAGTAGATTGGGTGACAAGGATAGGTGCAGCAGAGGATAAGGCTAAGACATTTACAGCTAGTGTGGTAATAAGGTCACCGATACCAACGATAGAGCGAGTACCCGCAAGCACACCCGAGCTCGTAGATGCTACTGGTGCACCGATTACTACACCAAAGGTCGGTCAACTCTGCGTAGTAAGGGCTAAAGTTACGAATAGGGATGTCGTTCCCAACACCTTCACATACATCGTACAAGTCAAAGATGCAGCGGGTGTAGTAATTTATATCGCATGGATTCAAGATATTACCTTAGCCCCAGGCGCATCGGCAACACCAGGTATCACATGGATACCGCCAAGGGCTGGTAGCTACACCGTCGAAGTTTACGTATGGGAGAGTCTAGAGAAGCCAGTGGCGCTATCACCCGTCTTCTCCAAGACCATAACTGTAACGTGAGGTACGTGAAAAATGGCCTCCCCCCTATTTTTTACCAATAGAGCGGCACTATCGATAATCATCGTACTTATACTAACATCGGCAATATCGCCAGCATTCGCTGAAGTTATCAAAGTAGCGACTGATAAGGATACTTACGTGTTAGGTGAGCCGATCCTTATATCAGGTACAGCAACACCCAACAGTGCGGTAACTATAAGGCTCTTCAATCCCGCTGGTGTCTTAGTAGCTCTGGACCAGGTGATGGCCGATACAACAGGTGCCTATGCTACAAGAATCATTACATCAAAAGCCTGGGTTGAAGGTATCTATACTTTAAGGGCCTTCGACTCGATGACTGGGCTCACAGCGGAGAAGAAGATCAACCTCATAAAGGAGATTGTACCACCGAAGCCACCAGTACCAGAAGTTACGCTTCAAGTGAGTATCAGTGTGCCATCGGTATTCGCCCCGGGCGATACGGTTAGGGCCTATGTATTATTCACATTCGCAGGCAAGGCGGTAGATCCCACGATCACAACGGCTACAGTCGTCGATCCAAGAGGTGCGAAGATCGATGTGAAGCCCACCATCAGGAAGGTCGAGACGGGCTGGTACTACCTAGAGTATAGGGTTACATTGACGGGAATTCATGCTATCCTAGTCTCTGCAACGGCTGAAGGTACCGATGGCAATGGCCAGGCGACATTCCAAGTAATGCCAAAGTTAGCTACTACAGATGATATTACTCGATTAGAGAAGGCCGTTACCGATAGTAGAGATGCGATTTCGAAGAAGTTGGATGATGTATCGAAGGCTTTGACAGATTCGCTAAGGGCTACCGAAACGAGGATTACAACATCTCTAGGTGATGCACAAAGGGCTATAGTGAAGGCTGTGGATGATTCAAGGGCAGCGATTACAGGTGCGGTATCATCGGCTCAAGCTGCGATTAGTGGTGCTGTCTCAGGGATTAAAACTGACGTTGGTGGATTGAAGGGTACACTCGACTCGATAAGTGCTGGTGTATCATCAGCAACGACATTCATACTGGTTGTAGCAGCGCTCGTAGTCATCACGCTAGTCTTAGAGTTAGTGATACTTGTAAGGAGGCTCCGTTAAGGGCCTTCTCCCCACTTTATTTTTTATCATTTAAATTAAACTAACTCATCTAACTATCTATCTAATATGAAGATTTTTATCTACGATGAGTTATAGAATTTTAAGAATGCTTACTCGAAGAGGATTTTTCAACCGCATCTTTAAAATTCTCATCGTTGCTGCTGCAATTGGTTTAGGAGGCTACTACACAGGTCTGCTTACTCTACAAGAGAGGAATGTTTCTCAGAATCGAGGCTCCACTCCTGAAGAACGTACTGAAGAGAAAAAGCAGGGCATGAACGTTGATGGTCAAGAGCGAATCACACCATCCGAGATTGGAGAGGTATCTACTATTAGAGGCCAACTCCGACTGACTATGAAGGCTCCATTGAGGATAAAGGAAGGTCAACCGTTGAACGTAATTCTTGAATTGGCCAATATCGGGGATGAAGCCGTCACCATTCTATACACATCGGGGCAGAAATCGGACTTTGTCGTTTACAAAGATGGTGATGAAGTTTATCGATGGTCCTCAGATAAGCTATTCATCCAAGCCATCATCGAAAAGACCCTACAGCCAGGTCAGAGTATCATCGATGCACTCTCATCGAGCCCTAAAACCTTTTCAAGAGGCTCCTATACTCTAATCGGTGAATCGAAGGCTCTTCTCAAAGGGTGCTATACACCAAGGTGCAAAGAATCATCTCTATTTCTGAAAACACCTCCCTTACACTTCGAAGTCATACCCGCTTTATAAGTATCTACGATTTTGGTCCTTTAAGGCATTAGAAAGTAACCCTATACTATACCAAAAATCTTAAATCTCTACTACCATTCTTTTGAAATATAATGATTCATGAGAGAGCATATTTGATAGTAATCCTTATCACGATTACGCTTAGCATAGTAATCTTTGGCGGATATTTTATAACCGATAAGGTTATGGGCGATGAGCGTATATATGCTACACAAGCTCATGATCTATACGCTAAAGGTACCTTCCCACGTATCTACCCTCTTCTTTCTCTATTGACCGCTACTTCTTTAGGTTTATTGGGTGTGACAAAGTATGGCTATCTGCTCATACCTTACATATCGACCAGTTTAACAGTCTTTCTTGTATACTTCTTATCGAAGTACCTTCATGCCGATCATAAAAGGGCTTTGGTGCATTCATTACTTGTGGCATCCAATCCAGTGGTAATCTGGTTATCCTCAAAAGTGATGACAGAAACGTTATTTATGTTACTTCTTACTCTATCCATATATTTCTTAATCAGGGGCAAGGGTGCGCAGGATACCTTTATCTCGGCAGTCTTTGCATTTTTAGCTTATACAACAAGATACGCAGGTATTCTCCTAATACTTTCTACATTCCTTTATTTGTTCATCTCAAGAAGTTTGAGGGTTACCTGCGTATACCTCTCTATAATCCCTCTTTTAATAGTTTATTGGATCTTTAACAATGTTTTCTTCGGTACGTACATTCCGACTGAAGAGTATTCCCTTTCGGTCATCGACATTACAAAGCTCACAAACCTTTCACTTCCTCTTCTATCTTCAATAGCGGTTAAGGTTATAATGGGAGTGGCACTTATACTGGGCTATGCAACACCAGTCTTTCATTCAACCATCAAGGCTTTTCTTTCGAAGAAGACGATCATGCCTGGAAGTCTCTCCAAGGAAAAGAAATTCCTTATCTTATTCATCTTACTCTATATAATAATACATCTGGGGTACTTTGCTCTAATCTCTATATCGACTGGACAAGCCTGGTCTGCAGATCACTTTGCACGTTATATCGTACCTATTCTACCTATCCTTATACTCTATACAGAAATTCCCAAATCTAAATTCATTAGCCACCTAGTAATGCTCGGAAGTACGTCTTTAGGTATGGTCTTGGGCTTTCTACTGATCGAATATTCAGATGCCCATGCTCTAAACAGAATGGAGTGGGGGGCTTTCTTGAATTCTATACGATCTAGAAGTTAGATCATATCACGCATTAAGAACGTCAAGGCGGTCGTAAAATTACATTTTGCCACATTCTAAAAAGAAAAAAATCTTTTGAAGAATTTGAAATCTTTCTGTTCTTAGAATGAGATCTTAACATATAGACTCAGAACCATTCTTTGTAAATTGAATGTCCAAACCCCCGCCCTCTTCGATAAAGAGCTCCTCCAACGTTTGGGCCTTTCTCGTTAGCACGTATCTACCATCCATCAGCTTCATCACGATCGCTGGCTTCGTCTGGCAGTGGAATGGCATATTGAAGACTATCGAGTATGCACCTACATTGTAAAATACGACCAATTTGCCACATTCGATCCCCGATAGGTTCGATGATGGAGGGACTACAAATACATCGTAAGTATCACATAATCTGCCCACGACATTTACCTTTACATTATCGTCTTTAACGAATGATTTAGGGATTGTATCTAAAGGATAAGGTTGGCGGAGTAGTGCAGCATCAAGGAGGAGGTGGTAGCCAGCATCCAAAAATGCGTACCTTTGATTCGCATATTCTTTTACATTCACCACTTTCGATATGAGTACACAGGCCTCTGCAGATAGGTACCTTCCACTCTCTACGATCAAATCGAATTTACACTTTAAATTACTCAACATGCGGTTCAACCGCTCCGCCACCAATGAACCGATCTGGTAAGGTGTAGGGACCGGTTCATCGTAGAAGACTGGAGTACCTCCACCAATATCTATAGAGTTGACACTTAAGTCTGGATACGTCTTTCTCATCTTCAGTATGAAATTCTCTAATTTATCTAGAGCGTTGATGTAGCAGGTGGGATCGGTGATCTGTGAACCTAGGTGGAAGTGGAACCCTTCAAATTTTAAATGTGGTGTAGAAAGGATCTTCTTCAATAAGCATTTTGCGCTATCTAATGAACTCGTATTAAATGGTACACCGAACTTACCATACCTGTAGGATGCCCTTACCTCGGCCTTCACCCCTACTTCTGGATTGACACGGATGAGCACTCTTGGTTGCACATTTAATGTGCTAGAAGCTTCGATCAGATTCGATAGACCATTGTAGGAGCTTACAACGATCGTAGATACACCCTTCTTCAATACTTCACTATATTCATCCCTCTCCTCCGTGACACTTGTGTAAATCACATTTTCAAATCTCCCACCACACCTCGAATAAAAGTACAATTCGCCGATCGAAGTAATATCAAAAAGTATATTCTCCGAAATGAAGACTTTGAGCACTCCGGGATTAAAATTCGCCTTCATAGAATATGCGATCTTGACAGAACCCATAAAGTTGTTATAGGCTGATTTAAGCTCATTCAACTTTCTCCGAAGTGTCACTTCATCTATTACATAAAGAGGTGTGCCGTACTGTTTTGCCAACTGCTCGATTTCACTATCAGATAGGATACGTTTTGCAACCTGTGTTTCCAATAGTGGTGAATAATTTAATTCAGCCATCTTTTATTTATTACAAAAAGCTTCACAAAATTTGCTTAAAAACATTTCGATTCAAATATTTATTACCATCGATCAAAAAAGTGTAAAGAATAAATGCAAACCTTTTGCAACCTCAATTTTCTAACATCGTCTAGATAATCTGAATAAATCGTTCGATTCATCCTATCGATACACTCGATTCGTTGATAGATTAAGATGATTAAGGTAATTAAAAGTAATTAAAGGTGATGAAACTTCAATCCTCTAACTAAGCCCCTCGCTAGCTAATACTTCTTCTTGAACAATCCTCCTCGAGCCGTTCTTCAATTATTGCTGATTACTTACGCCCTATCGTTATCTCGATCGTAGATACATTTCTAACGTTATCCCCGGTCCCTACCTTCTCTGTATCGATCTTGATACTCTTCACTTCATACGCATTATTGCCCAACCTTTTTGTTACGATCTGGGCCACATCGACAGCTCTCGATATGACCATACCTCTTGCTTTTAAGACGACTTCATCGCTCTGTGCCAACTGAATCAATGAAGATAGCGCATAGCTCATGAGCGATTTCTTCCCTATGAATATATGATTGGGGGGCGAAGTCCTTACTGGCTTCTTTTTTTCAGCTACTTCTTGAGCCTTAGCCTGTCCTTCTGCTGGTTTATTGACATTAGACAATTAAGACTCCATTAAAGAAGTTTAAGACTCTCTATATAAACTTATTTTTACAAATTACAACGTTACCTAAAGTAATACATCGATGGGTATATCTTGATAAGTCCCATCGGGGAGTGTGCGACGGATCGATATCGGTAAAGCTCTTGATTCGAGTTCGGCTATCGCCAAACTTATCGGATCCTTTATATGTGGCGGGATCGGTATGAAAGGCGGTGCTCCGAGTGCGAGTTGAAGGGCCCTTGCTCCAATGATTCTTGCCCTTTCAAAACGTGTTAACTTTTTAGGTCCGATTTTAACTTGAAACTCTTGAACAGTCTCCATATCTCTTCCCTCTCTCTTTAAATTACTCTCAACTATACTCTCCTCCTTTAAATTTAAAGTTTTATTCATGTAGCGAGACCCTCCTAACTCTCCTAAGGATATAAAAAGAGTGGATGGTTAGGAAATAAAGGTTGCGATCTAGATTTAAAATTTAAAAGGCTCGAGCGATCATCATCTTTATGGTTGATCTCTTATTCAAAAGTTAGTATTCAGATCGAAGTTTTAAGAAAGGGTGTGGCCAAAGGATACTTCTTTAAGCACCTCGCCCCTATCACCGTGAATCAACTGATAAGGAGTATGCCCTTGGAAGGGAGGGTCAGTAAATTTGAAGATAGCTTTGTATACTTCATATCTGGATTAACGGTTGGATCGGAGAAGGCCCGTACATCATTTAAGAGAGGTGAGATCGCATTCCTCCCTCTTAATGGGAGTGTATGCTTCTTCCTTAAAGATACGGTCGTGTCAAGAGGGATGAACCCTCTGGGTAAAGTCGATTCGGGGATAGAGGTACTTGAAGGGGCTGGGCCTGGTGATGTAATATCGATACGAATACTTGAGTAAGTATTTATCTAAGAATATTCCTTCTATCAAGATGAGTGGTGCTGAATAAGGGTGGGAATGTGAAGTTCAAGGTCACCATTCAAAAATCGATGATCTTTGAAATCAAGAATCTTGAATTAAAGGATAAGGGTGAAGATGAAATTCGTGAAATCGTGAAGAATGCTGTACTAAATGAGGTGTGGCCATTCAAACCGGATGAGATTAAAGTTGAGAAGTTATAGGTTCACTTCTACCTTAGAGCGATACAAACCATACAAACCATACTTTTAAGTGATCGTTGTCAACGCATATACGTAATGGCCACTGTACCCTCCAACCTTCTTTAATAGACCTTTCGACTCCATCATTTTAATTAACATGGAAGCTACCGATGGTGTCACCCCTAGACTCTTCGCGGCATTGTAAAGGGTTATAGCCTTCAGTGGGTTAAGGGCTTTAATTATATCATCTTCGTTAAGTTTAATAGTTAAAGATTTCGAACTCTTAGATTGTTGTGTAACTCGAGGAGCTTCTTTTTTAGTAGCTTCTTTTTTAGTAGCCTCTCTTAACTGAGCCTTCTCCATTTGGGCTAACGGTCTCTTTTTAGTGCCACCCATACCGATCATTTATGATAGATGAACGAATATAAGTATTTTTTGGAGTGAAATATCGAACGATGTTATGCTACGTAGATGAAACTACGATATCAGAATGGCAATTAACCCTACTACATAATTTAAAAGATCCTTTTATAAATTCGTGATCTTTTTAAATTTGTTGGAAGGTGGTGCCTTGGATTATTCGATCATAACAGAAGTTTGTGAAGCCCTGAGCCAGACTACGAAGAGGCTTGAATTGACGAACATACTCGTAGATCTATTTAAAAGAACGCCCAAAGAGCTCGTGGATAAAGTCATCTATTTAATACAAGGTAAAATCTACCCGGATTATGTAGGTATCGAGATTGGAGTGGCCGATAAATTAGCCATTAAAGCCCTCTCCATGGTCTCTGGGATGAATCAAGATAAGATCATAGAAATCTTTCAGAAACTCGGTGATATCGGGTTGGTCGCTGAGAATATTCTGAAGAATAAGGTTCAGACGACCCTCTTCTCTACACCATTGACGGTAGAGGATGTTTATGCAACATTCGAGAGAATGGCGAAGAGTGTGGGCGAAGGCTCTATAGAGATTAAACTTCGAAATCTATCACGCCTATTGAACGATGCGACACCCTTAGAGGCTAAGTATATTATGAAGATGGTTACAGGTAGGCTTCGCTTAGGCATTGCTGATTATACCGTGCTAGATGCTTTAGCGATCGCTTATACTGGTGATAAAGCGAATAGACCGATCCTAGAAAGGGCTTACAATCTCTCCAGCGATCTCGGTCTAGTTGCGAAGACCGCAGCTTTAAAAGGTCTTGAAGGGTTAAAAGAGTTTAAGGTTCAGATAGGGCGGCCTATAAGACCTATGTTAGCTGAGAGGTTGGAGAGTGCTGAAGAGATTCTGAAGAAGTTAGAAGGCAAGGCTGCGGCTGAGTATAAACTCGATGGTGAACGTCTACAGATTCATAAGCAAGGTGATCGAGTAATACTCTTCTCGAGGAGGTTGGAGAATATCACAAACCATTATCCAGATGCCATTCAATTGGTGAATGAGAATGTTAAGGTGAATGAAGGGATTTTGGAGGCCGAAGTCGTCGCGATAAATGTAGATACTGGTGAATATCTACCTTTCCAGGAGTTGATGCACCGTAGAAGGAAGTATGGTATAGAGGAGGCGATGAAGCAATACCCCATCGCACTCAACTTCTTCGATCTGCTCTACGTGGATGGTGAAGAGTATATAACGAAGCCCTACGTGGAGAGGAGGAAGAGGTTGGAAGAGGTTATCGTAGAGACGGATAGGGTGAAGATCGTTCCTACGATCATCGCTACAAAGCCCGATGAGATCGAAAGGTTCATGGAGCAGGCTATAACCGATGGTTGTGAAGGCCTCGTCATCAAAGATCTGGATAGCCTTTACCGTGCGGGTGCGAGGGAGTTCGCCTGGATAAAATTAAAGAGGGAGTATAGGGCTGGGTTGACCGATACGATCGATCTAGTTATAGTCGGTGCCTTTTATGGAAAGGGGAGGAGGGCGGGAAAGTATGGTACCTTTCTTCTCGCTGCATACGATAAAGAAGTAGATGTCTTTAGAACTGCGTGCAAGATCGGTACGGGGTTTACCGATGAAGATTTAGAATACTTCCCAAAACTCCTCGAACCTTACAAAATCCCTCATAAGCATCCGAGGGTCGATTCGAGGATCGATGCCGATGTATGGTTCGTACCGAAGATAGTGATTGAAACTATCGCTGCCGAAATTACTCTGAGCCCGATACATACGTGTGGTATCGATAGAATTAGGAAAGGTAGTGGTCTAGCCTTAAGATTCCCCAAGTATACTGGCCGGTTAAGGGATGATAAGAGCCCTGAAGATGCTACGACTGTCGATGAGATCGTCGAATTGTATCGTAAACAATTAAAGAAGATCGAGGAAGAGCCCTTAGAATGAATCATCAATTTTAAAGGATTTTTTAGAAAGCTATTCTACTCAAAATTTTCCTCCTCTCTACAAAAGATAAACATTTTAAGTAATATCTGCTAATTTATTATAAGGATAAGGTTCAGTGATCGACTTTGTTCAGTGGTGAATTAGAAACACAGGCACGAAGAAAGACTCTATCGATACTCCAAGACGAATCTAGGCGTGTGTTGGATGCTATTCGTGACCTCGCTCTAGCCTACTCTTCCTTCACAAATCGCGATGAAAAACTCCTCGCTGAAATAAAGGATAGGATGACGAAGGCTGAGGAGGATGTCGAATCGTTCAGAAGGGCCTTGACGAGAGAAGTTGCTGAGATAGGGAGTATGATGATGAATCGAGAAGATCTCTTAAGGACTGCCTACAATATCGAAGAGGTGGTATCATATATCGGTGGTGCATTCTTCAGATTGACTCAATTAAAGCCCACCATTCTGACCGAAAGTAAGTTAAAGGATGAGCTTCAAGAGATAATCGATCTGACGGTCGAGGCTGTTCAAAGGCTAAATAAATTGATTCAGGCTTTAGTCATAAACCCATCGGCCGTCATCGAATTGGCGAATGAGGTGCAAAAGATCGAGCGCCAAATGGATGCTAAATATAGAGCCACCATTACGAAGGCTTTGAATAGCGTTAATGATATAAGAGGTTTGATTATGCTAAAGGATATCATCGAGCATATGGAAGCTATATGTGACACGTGCTTCCGCGCTGCAGATTCGGCTACTATACTCGCATTGGGCCTTTAATAAGTGGTTGAAATGGGCGTTATTCGTGGAGAGTTGGTGGAGAATCGTATCATAATCTGGAATATCGAAGATGCAAGGGCCCTCTTTAAAGAGGGCTTTTATGGTAAGCCCCTCGGTATACCAAAGCCAAAGAATGCAGATTTTCAAGTACCTTTAATTCTCGACCTGATCGAAGGCTTTTATCTAACGAAGATCGGTAGGCTTAAGGTTTATAGAGCCAATTCGAAGAAGGAACTCTCTCTTAATGCCATTGAAAGGATTTGTAATAAAGAGTATGTGAATTTTAAAGAGAAGTTGTTGGTATATGAGGAGTTAAGAAAGGCAGGTTATGTAGTAACGCCCGGTATCAAATTTGGTTGTGACTTTGCCGTTTATGAATATGGACCCGGTATCGATCACGCTCCATACTTGATAGAAGTTGTAAAGCCCGATCATAAGATATCTGCCACTGGGATCGTTCTATCTGGCAGATTGGCTACTACTGTAAGAAAGCAGTTCATCATGGCCATCAGTGATGTGAAGAATAGGAAGGTTAAATTTATATCATTCGATTGTTGGAGGGCATAACATAAGATAGAGATAAAATCGGGTCGAGGCTATTCGCTCTTACCTTTACTTCTGTACCATTTACAGATCGATGTTAAAGAACAGATATCACATCTGGGCTTTATAGGTTGGCATATTCTCTGCCCGAACTTTACGAAGAGCTCATTGATCTGGATCCAATATTCTCGCTTCACCTTCTCCATCAATTGATACTCGGTCTCTTCGGGCACCTTTGAATCTACCAAACCTAGCCTATTCGCAATTCGATGGACATGTGTATCTACCGGTATCGCTGGCTTACCAAAACCATATACCAAGACACAATTTGCTGTCTTTCTACCTACCGATGGTAATGTGAGTAGATCTTCGATACTACTTGGAACTTTACCACCAAAGTTCTTAACGATCATCTGAGCAACCTCTTTGATCCTCCTCGCTTTGACCCTGTAAAAACCGGCAGGCTTGATCAACCTCTCAATATCCCTCTCATCTGCTTGAGATAATTCATAGGCATCCTTGTATCTACTGAAGAGCCTTTTACTAGCCTCTCTTGTGATTTCATCCTTCGTTCTTGATGAGATTATAGTGGATATTAATACTTGAAATGGGTCCCTTTTTTGACTTACCCACTCAAGGGTAGATACATCTTCTCCAACCATCTTCGCCATACTTTCTAAGATTCGCTCTATATCCACACCAAATACAGTTACAAAACCTTCATTAAAGTATTATCGAATCCTGTTGGTAGATGTTATCTTTAGATACTTCTGACATTTCTATCCTACTACATTATCAAAGGTCGAAGGATTCTATACTCGGATGAAGTCTTTAATAAGGTTCAGAGGTTTTTTCCCAAAAAGTAATTTAACTACCTGTTTGTAAGGATGTTGGATAGGATTTTGGAGATCTTAACCGCATTGATACTCACAATCCTGGCTGTATTGATCGGTACCTTCTCATCTATTGTGGGTGTGGGTGGTGGTTTTATAATAATTCCACTACTCATCCTCGTTTATAATTTAAAAGCCCACGTAGCCATGGGGACGAGCCTCACGACCGTATTATTCACAGCCATCTCAGCTACTATCGTTTACCTTAAGCAGAGAAGGATCGATTGGAAGCTCGGTATCATCACCGTGCTTCTAACTATACCAACATCTTATATGGGTGCTTACTCTACCAAATTCTTTGAATCAAAAGTGTTAAGTGGTATCTTTGGCATCGCTTTAGCGTTGATAGGCTTAAGGATGATTTTAGGGTCTGGCCTTCTTTATAGGCGAAAAGAGAGTGATGAGGGAACGATTGCAAAGTTGAGTAGCTCACAAAAAGGTTGGTATCGCAAGTTAGTGGATGCTTCGGGTTCTGTATTCGAATATCGCATACGTACAATTCCAGGATTTTTGTTACTCCCTCTATGCGGATTCGTGGCAAGCTTTCTTGGTGTAGCTGGGGGAATAATCATAGTGCCGGTATACGTACTTGTGATGAAGGTTCCCATACATTTGGCCACGGCGACTTCGCTATTTACAATAATCTTCACCAGCATCTCAGGGGCTTATGCACACCTCTTACTCGGTAATATATCGTTAGAGTATGCGATCCCTCTGATAATCGGTACGGTTACAGGTGCTCAGATCGGTACTCGAATCGCTAAAAGGTTAAAAAGTAAATTAATACAATTTATATTTGGATTGCTGATGATCAGTGTAGGTATATTCATGGCGGTAACGAGGTTACTGATGTAATCATTTTAA
>JANXEG010000034.1 GCA_025058425.1 Nitrososphaerales archaeon | reverse complement strand
GATGGTATCCATGCTGTGCACCCAATACCACTACAGAATATGAAATCATCCAAGTTCGAATGGCCGAGCTCCTCCACAGCCTTCAAGAAACAATTCATTATAATGCCGAGCCCACAACCGGCGCAGAATGTAGTCGGTAAGGCCCCTTCACGTAGATACTTTCTAGCAAAATGTTTTAAACTCATCTTAACACCTCGAATATCTTCGAAAGGATTTCTTGTGGCGTTATCGGTAGGCCACCAATCTTACTCAATAAAACTACTTTAGCAATTCCTCCGACGATCCTTTCAACCTCCAATGAAAGTTGCCCTAGACTCATTTCAGGCACTATTATTACCTTTGTCCTCTCGGCCAAAGCCCTGATCTCCCTTTCTGGAGGGGGCCATAAGGTCTTTAACCTTACGTGGCCCACTGTAATACCTCTCTCTTTTGCATAATCGGATGCTTCGTAGACACTCCTTGATGTACCTCCATAAGAGACTATACCTACATCTGCATCATCCAGGTTCTGAACTTCTACCCTCTTGATCTTCTCAGCATTCAATAGAATCTTATCTACCAAACGCCTTACCAGACGGTCATGCACGATATGATCTAGGGTCCTTCTGTAGCCATATTCATCGTGAGTCGAGCCCGTTACAAGGATATTAAAATCGTCACCGAGCGAAGCCATCGGCGGTACGAGTGCGCCTCCAAAGGGCGGCTCACTTTTATCCTTTAACTTTCTTCTATTTACTATGTTAACTTCAGAAGGTACCTTTACACCCTCTTGCATATGTGCTACAAATTCATCCGAAAGTACTATAACGGGTGTACGGTACTCCTCAGCCAAGTTAAAGGCATCTATAGTTAGATCGAACATTTCTTGAGGAGAATTCGGGGCTAAGACTATCAGCATTTGATCACCATGCCTGCCCCATCTCGCTTGCATAAAGTCACCCTGGGCACAACGTGTCGCCTGGCCCGTGGCCGGACCTGCCCTCTGCACATTCACAATTACACAAGGGGTTTCGGTCATTATCGCGTAACCTATCCCTTCTTGCATAAGGTTGAATCCGGGCCCACTCGTAGCGGTCATGGCCTTCGCTCCAGCCCAGGCCGCTCCTATCACAGCGTTGATCGCTGCTATTTCATCCTCCATCTGAAGGAATACTCCACCCACTTCCGGCATTCGTAGGGCCAATCTGTCCAAAATTTCGGATTGTGGTGTTATAGGATATCCAGCGAAGAATCTACAACCAGCGACCAATGCACCCTCTGCACAGGCTACATTACCTTCCCAAAAATGAACATTCTTCAATTTTTCGAAGAATATTCGCTCAATTGTCCTATTTATCTTTATACTGATTAAAATCATTACTCTTAATAAGGAATCTTTATATAATATTTTTACGAAAAATAACCTATGCCGATAGATTTCTCATTTACCGAAGAACAAGAGTTGATAAGAAAGGCTGTCAGAGAGTGGTGTGAGAAGAATCTGACGTTGGAGAAAGTTAGAGAGATGGATACTAAAGGTGAAATTCCCAGAGAAATCTGGAAGGGTCTGGCAGAGCTCGGCGTTTTACTTCCAACAGTCCCTAAAGAGCATGGTGGTGCCGGTGTCGATTGGGTCACCCACTGCATAATCGGTGAGGAGATCGGCTATGCCGATATAACCATCGCCACCGCTGCAGCCTTCATCGTAGTTGAAGGTGCCTGGGGCTTCAGCATCGATAAATACTGCTCTGAAGAAGTGAGAGAAAAGTACGTTAAACCAGCCATTAGAGGTGAGAAATTCTTAGGTATAGCGACTACGGAGCCTGGTGGAGGATCGGATGTAGCAGCCTTCAAAACTACAGCCAAAAAGAGTGGTAATGAATGGATCATAAATGGTGAAAAGATGTACATCAGTGGGACTGAAGAATGTAAGAAGTATGGTGGGGGTTATTGGATTTTGGCTAGAACTTCACCAGCCCCGCCAGAAGCTCCCCATAAAGGTATGACCGCATTCTTCCTTCCCTTCGATGCACCGGGTGTTGAAATTACGAAGCGCTTCGACGATTGTGGCAGAATGGCCATATCCACGGGAGGTTTCAAGATGGAGGATGTAAGACTCCCCGATGAATATAGGCTTGGAGAGGAGGGTAAAGGATTCTACTATACGATGGAGGGCTTCGATAATGCCAGACTCATAATAGCTGCGAGTGCTGTAGGAGTGACTCAAAGGGTGTTGGAGATAGGGATCGATTATATCAAGCAGAGAAAGGCCTTCGGATGGCCCATTGGCAAGTTTGAAGGTATAAGCTTCGAGCTAGCAGATCTATGGACCGAGATGGAGGCTACTAGATCACTTGTGTATAGAACCGCTTGGATGAACGACTTAAAGTATAAAGAAGGGAAGTTCTCGGCAAGAGAAGTTGCTAAGTATATATCGATGTGTAAGTTAAAGGCTCCTCCACTAGCCCTTAAGGCTTGTGAAAAAGTAATGATATGGCACGGTGCCTACGGTTATACTAAAGAGTGTCCGGTAGAGATGGGGTGGAGGGGTGTCATGTCTTACTGCATAGGTGCAGAAGGTACTACCAATATTCAAAGGGTCGTACTTGTGAGAGAGTTACTCGGTCCAGATTACGTCGCTTATAAGAAGCTTAAAGAGTAAAAGCAACCTCTCCATTTTTTCTTTTAATCCTAAAGGAATTTTAGGAGAAGTGTAGTATGGAAATTGGATTATTTTCGATCTTCTACATAATAGGTATGGTAATCGGTTTATTGGGTGGAGGGGTTAAAGTTTGGACTTGGATCAGCAGCTCTTCAGGCCGTGAAGATCTTAAGATCATCGTTAGTATTATAAGATCGGTATCTTCGATTCTATTCAGCAGAAAGGTCCTCTCTATTATAAAGGGTCTATTTTTAGGCATCTTTACAAAGGCAAAGTTACGTTCATCAGATGTATTAAGTGGATCTTTTAAGGTAATATTCATCATTGCATATCTATCACTTATAGTTGCATACCACATTAAAGTTGAGCATATACCACAACTTAAAGGTACACCATCCTATATCCTATTCTTCATCGCACCATTTGCAGACTTCTACTTTCTGAGCACGGCTTCGATAGAATCGTTCACGTTCATCGATTCCCTTTATGGCTTTACCAGTAACCTTGTCGCTTTGATCGTAATCTCGTATGTACTCTTCATGCTATACAAAAGAGTGGCTGGGAAGATCCATTCAAAGGTGAGTATCGATGATTCCTTCTGCTACGCAGTTATACTGTTGTGGTTTACATCCAAACTTATAGCCGAAGCTTCGACGATCATCGCATTTAATGTCGACCCTTCGATCACCAAGTACTGGTTTGTAAGCCACTCTCTCTCCACTTTACTTAAACCCTTGCCCATTTCATGGTTGACCCTCCATTACGTGCTCTGGCCCCTTTCAGGCCTATCCTTAGGTATCTTGATCGCCTCCATACCCTTTACTAAACTCTGGCATATCATCACTGGATCCATCCAGATCCTGAGGAGGTATAGCTTTGTAGATGAACCGATCGGCTTCGGGAAGAAGATCTCAACACCCTTTGACCTTCGTAAGCTCTTGGAGACGGGTAGTTTCGAGGTTAAGATCGGTATCAAGAGTATCAAGGATATGAACTGGAGGCAGAGGATGAATGTAGAGCCTTGTGTCAGGTGTGGAAGGTGCCAGGATGCATGCCCGGCTTATGCAGCGGGTAGAGATCTATCCCCCATGGAGGTCGTTTTGAACTTAAAGAGCAGCTTGAAATTGATCTTTATATCAGATTTCCTTAACTCTACGAAGGTCCTCTTATCACCTCTATCAAAGTGGGGCAATGTGAAGAAATTTATCTCAAACCTTTCTGAACGGAGTGAAAGGATCCTCTTACTCGATGGAATCCTCAGAGATGAGACTGTATGGTCCTGCACCACGTGTGGGGCATGTGCAGCGGTATGCCCGGTCGATATCTACAACTTCGAACCACTCATCGAAAGGAGGAGGTTCTTGGTAAATGAGGGTAGGATCGATTCTACAAAGATGGATGTATTAAGAAACTTTGCTGAAAGGTTCAATCCTTACGGCATGCCCATCTCGGATAGAGATCTATGGATGAAGGGCCTCGATGTAAAGACTTTGAAGGAGAAACCGGATGCCGAATACCTCTACTGGGTAGGTTGCTCTTCATCTTACGATAAAAGGAATCAGAAGATCGCAAGATCAATGGTCAACATATTGAACAAGGCTAAAGTGGACTTCGCTGTACTCGGTTCGGAAGAGAGGTGTTGTGGAGATACGTTGAGGAGGATAGGTGATGAGGGCAGATTTCAGGAAATGGTCCTGACGAATATCGAAGTTCTAAAGGGTTATGGTGTGAAGAAGATAATCGTACACTGCCCCCACTGCTACAACACATTTAAAAATGAATATCGGGAGTTTGGTGGTGAATTCGAAGTTATCCACCATTCAGAATTCCTTCTCAACCTTCTAAAGACGGGGAGGATCAGATTGGTTAGGGGTATTGAGGAACACACTTTGTACCATGATCCATGTTACCTCGGCAGGTACAATGGGATATACGATGCTCCAAGGATTATCCTTCGAATGATACCGAAACTCACGGTTAAAGAGTTCGAGAGGCATGGTGTAAATAGCTTCTGTTGTGGTGGAGGAGGGGGGAATGTTTGGTATGAAGTTCCAGAGAAAGAGAAGATGAGTGTTTTAAGGATCAAAGAAGTAGAAAGGACCGATGCTAGTTTGATCTCTGTAGCTTGTCCCTACTGTATCTCGATGTTCGAAGATGCTGTAAAGACTAGGGGCTTGGAGGGGAGGCTTAAAATTAAGGATATTGCAGAAGTTTTAAATGAGGCGATCGAAGAATAGTATGGAGGGATTTTTATGAAGATGGTGGTATGTGCCAAATATGCTTTAGATGTGGCCGAGTTGAAGATAAGTTCAGGAAGGCCTGTATTGGAAGGTGCGCGTAGGAAGGTAAGCGATATAGATAAGAATGCTGTGGAAGCGGCGGTGAGTATTAAGGAGAAATACGGTGGAACTGTTAAAGTTGTGTGCTTCGGCCCGCCTACAGCAAAGGATGGGTTGAGAGAGCTTTTAGCTATGGGTGCCGATGAGGCATATTTAGTAGAGGACTCTTCGGAGGGGAGGTTCGATACAGCTGTAACCGTTGAAGTTCTGGCTTCATCGATTCGGAAGATGGATGGCTTCGATATGATCCTTTGTGGAGAAGCGACGATCGATGGCTATACGGGCCAAGTCGGCCCCAGATTGGCCGAAAGGCTCAAGATACCACAGCTCACCTATGTAAGAAGTATTGTTAGGATTGAAGGAAATTATGTGATAGTTGAAAGGGACTTGGAAGATGTATATCAAACGGTTAGAGCACCGATGCCCGTTTTACTCACGGTAACACGTGAGATAAACACGCCGAGGATCCCAAGCGTGATGGCGATCCTAAAGGCTTCAAAGAAGCCCCTTACAGTATGGAAACTTGAGGATGTGGGTTTATCGAAGGATAGGCTCGAGCAGACCTTACCTCTTCGCACCTTAGAACTTAAGGGATTTACAGTTGAGAGGAAGAGAATAATAATCAAAGATAAGCCCGTGGATGAAGCCGTTCAAGAACTTATATCTTACCTATTAAAAGAAAAGGTACTGGGTGTGTGATAGAATGAAGGAAGGTTACAGAGGTATAGTGAGTTACTCTGAGGATAGAGAAACGCTCTTTGAGTTGATCAGCAAGGGTAGAGAGTTGGCAGATAGGCTTCAGACGGATGTCTCAGCGATCCTATTGGGTGAAAGGGTCGAAGTCATAGCTGATGAATTGGCCAGTTATGGTGCCGACAAAATCTATATAATAGAAGATCCCCAGCTTAAGAATCTTGTTGCAGAAGTCTGTACCGATGCCCTAAGTGCGGCCATAAACCAGATAAAGCCTGAGATCGTCCTTATAGGTGCTACAAAGAGGGGTAAGGAATTGGCCCCGAGACTCGCCGAAAGGCTCGGAACGGGATGTGTATCGGAATGTGTAGATTTGGAGGTCGATGTGGAGAAGAGGGATTTGATTATGAAGCGTGTAGTATTCGGCGGTAAGGTTACTTCCGTACATTCTATCGTTAAGAGACCCATCATAGCTACCATCATACCTAGGATCTTTGAGGAGAAGAAGGTCGAGGGGCGTAAGGCCCAGACCATCACCATGAAGGTCGAAACTTCGCCCTCCAAGATTGAGGTACTGGAGGTTAAGAGTAAAGAATTTGTAGGTGGTAAGAGGCTCGAGGAGGCATCGGTCATAATCTGTGGCGGGCGTGGATTAAGGCAGAAAGAAGATTTTGAGTTACTGGAGAAGTTGGCTGAGGTCCTCAAGGGTCAGGTTGGATGTACTCGGCCCATCGCTGCAGATAGAGGTTGGTTCCCAGAATGGATAGGTCTTTCGGGCAAGAAGATCAAACCGAATCTTTACATAACGGTAGGGATCTCAGGAGCTATACAGCACGTAGCTGGTGTGAGAGGTGCAAGGCTCATCGTGTCTATAAACAAGGATCCTGAAGCACCTATGTTCGCTGAATCGGATTACGGGATCGTAGGAGACCTTTATAAAGTGGTTCCAGCCCTGACCGAAAGTCTCAAGAAGATCCTTAAGTAAGTCTCTACTCATCTGAGGGTATCAATTGGCACATCGATTGGTGAATGGAGATAATGAAGATATTGAAGATAATATATGGAACAAAACACACTACTCATAAAGGAAAATTTATTTATTAATTTGTTAACAATCATAGTGTAAGGAGTTACTCGAAACATGCCCAGTAATGAAGTTTCACTGAAGGATTGAAGGCCTTAAGAGAGATAAGAATGGAGAAGGCGAGAAGGGCGTTTACTGTTCATCTCATGGTTTATATAATTGTTAACATCATGCTCATCACCATCAATCTAATGTATACACCTGAAACAATTTGGTTCTTCTATCCCTTATTGGGATGGGGTATAGGGATTGCCATCCATTATTATGCAGGAGTCGTCCACCTTCCTAAAGAATTGGAAGAGGAAGAAGCGTTAGCCGAAAGACGAGCGAGAAAGTAGAGGTTTAAACCTATCTTCGGTCGAGATACATTTGGGGAATACTTCTTAAGATCCATGGCATCTTGCCATTTCACATACTTACCTACTCACCTACACATTCTAATCTACTATCATGGTTATTGGTAATTATTGGTAACCAACACGCCTACGATCTATTTATCTGCTTTTTATCATCTACATCAATTCACAACATATCCTACAATTATCTACATCGACTTCCGGTTCGAGCCTTTTATGAAGGTGGCAAAGGATCTTATTACGCTTGATATAGCGAACCGCATCGTTGAAGGCATATATGATGGTGCGCCGATCTGTACCTTCTAAAAGTTTTTCTACGATGTATGATGTTGCAACCTTGATACCTTCAGAATCTTCCAATCCAAAGGTCAACCCCCTCACATTTCGTATATAGTTACTTATTGCTGCCTGTGTCAATCCGAGTATCTTCGCTACCTGTTGCTGGGTCATACGTTGCTCGGTCATCAATCGCTTTGCTACAGTAGCTCTTAGTATTGGAAGCATTATACGTGTCTCCACTTCTGCGGGCAATAACACCATTTCGATAAAAAATAACATCGTTATAATAAATAAGTTTTACTGTATAGAAGGCCTAATGGTGTCACAATGAAGTCTTTGATTCCTTAATAATTACACCCATTCAATAGACAATGAACAATAGATCATAGACCGTCTAACCTTCCCTTATATTAGCTCTACAAGCCCTGATAGATAGTAGAAGAATGGTGTACTCAAGAGGAATAAGAGACCTTTGGAAGTAAAAGGTCTGTTAATATGCTACGCTAAGCAGTTTATCGTATAGGAAATGTTAAACTCTTAGGAAGTTCATCCTGTATGCCATAGGAAGCGCTTTCATAACGTTCGGGGAATCTTTCTAAATCTGAGAGGAAGATAGAGGTTTGAAATATTCGAAGCTTAAAATATTTCATTGCTTCTCAACCAAATGGTTGCCTTAAATCAATAACTACATTTATCGAAGCTTCTGTAGCCATGTAAGAGGTAATAACTTGTTTCCAACCGGCTCAAAAAGGTTAATAAATAGTTAAGATTAACAATCTATCGTGTGGATTCCATCCTGGCTCGGTGAGTGTTATTCAAAGCTTTACTTAAAGTTTAAGCTCAATCTATTCACATTTAATGAGGCTAAAGAGTTTTTATCATGGGATGATAATAAGTTATCCGTAGCCTTTAGTAAACTCCATTCTAAGAGATTTTTATTAATTTTCAGTCGTAAAAAGCCTAGGCTCTATAGACTTTTAGATCCTAACAATATGATCTTTTTAGCCTCAGGATCTGTCAAGAATTTCGATAAAATCATCTTAGAGAGTCATTTAAAACTTATATTGGATTGTCTACGTGAAGTCCTTAATGTTATAGATTTAGAATCCTTTGCTGTATATGGTTCTGTAGCTCGAGGTACAGCATCCAATATTAGTGATGTAGATATTCTCTTAATATCTGATTCATTCCGTGGTAGCTTAGCGTTGAGAATAGAAGAGTTATGTAAAGTTGAATATTTAATGAGGGATGAATTAAAGTGGCTTAGAGATCGTAACATTTATACGAGTTTGAGCTTTTATCCCCTAAGAAAGGATGAGGCTGAAAGGTTGCCATTATTATTTTTAGATATGGTGGAGGATTCTGTAATACTTTACGATAAAGATCGATTCTTAGAAGGTCTATTACTAAATTTACACGCAAAGCTCTTAAAGGTCGGTGCAAAAAGATTATTTATCAATAGAGATCGTTGGTATTGGGATTTAAAGCCTGATTATAAATTGGGAGAAGTGGTTGAAGTTATTTAAAATTGCTAACTCATACCTTCGTCAGGCGGAAGCCCGATTGAATGATGCAAAGGATGCGCTCTTAGAAGGGAATTATCCGTACGCTGTGAGATTGAGCCAAGAATGTGTAGAGTTATCATTGAAAGCAACTTTAAAGATTGTAGGGATTGAGTATCCGAAAGTTCACGATGTTTCCGATATTCTTCTTGAGGTTAAAGAAAGGTTCCCAGAATGGTTTAAGGTTGAGTTGGATTTTCTATGTTACTCATCAAAAGTCTTGGCTAAGAAGAGAGAGTTGAGCTTTTATGGAGGTGAAGAGGCATTGCTATCGCCAGATGAAGTAATAGATAAGAAAGATGCCGAAGATGCTGTATCGAGGGCGGAGCGTACATACCGATTATGTAAAAGATTGAGTGAAGAGATTAAGATAAAAAAAGATTAGTATTTTAGTATTTTAGTAACACTTCAGAGATTTTAACGATTAATAAACCACTCTGCCCTTCATCACTCCTACGGATACAACTTCTTCCGATAGTAACCTTGGCTCATATAAAGGGCTCCTAAGGGATTGTGCGCTAGGATTCTATCCTTTACAGCCAATGGTGTTACGTAAGCTTTTGAATATTTGATGAAGAGTATATCATGCCCAATACAGAGCCCCAGCATTATATTAAGCTCTGTACCTTCTCTATTGAGCACTTCTGCCTGCATGATCGGATTGCAAATGACACTACTGGCAGAAGGATAGCTTTCATAACCCACTTCATTGCGAGTTGGAGCACCTGCCATACAAGCTATCGAAACTACTTCGAACCCATTCTTCTCTAATATATCTACGAGAATCCTTGCCTCATCCCTTAAGCCTACGCAGAAGGCCAGGCCGAGCTTCTTATAACCCATCCTCTTACTGAATTCGATGAGCTCCTTGATTCGGCACCACTTATAATCCCCATCTTTATCTCTGCCATCCCTTAACACATCTTCACACGCTCGGTTGATCATTTTATTCTCATCCCCACCCATCCAACCCTCCCTTATCGTTTCCCTTCTCACATCTGCGTAATTTTCATGTGGACAAAATGCTGGATAATCGACGTTCATTTCAGGGTTGCGACATTTGTACACTCCACACTTTGCACACATCGGTGTAATATCCTTTGAAACTTTCATAATGTCAACTAACAAGGCCAATTATTTAAATACTTTACCATTGTCATCGATTAAGATCGATTAAGATGGATTAAGATGATCCCGCTTTTAGATGTCTAATGAGAAAATAAGATTTGTTGATATCTATTGAACGGGCTCTACAACCAAAACCTTATCTTCCACACCTACCACTCTTACCTTTGTACCCGACTTTATCGGGATCTTTGACTTCGCCTTCCAATATTCACCTTCGACTATAACGTAACCTATCGTAGTCGGCCCAAGATCGTCGATAGCCCTCCCTTCACCCTTTGGATAAGGTTCGAACACACCCTTTCTCTTCCTCACTTCTATGATCTTATAGAGTATGAATGCGAAGAATATACCAAAAGCAGATATAACCAGCGCGACCGTCTTTATGAAGATATCTACATACGTGGGAGCTATGAGCGATGGAAGGGCTGGTTGGGTGATCATCAACGCCATTCCGATACCTAATGTAATTATACCTCCTAAGCCTATGATCCCAAACCCTGGGGTATAGATCTCGAATAAGAGTAATGCTGCACCGATCGCCATCAATGCGATAGCTGTAAGATTCACATTCAATCCTTGGCCTACGAGGCCCAACAGTAAAAGGATTACTCCTAGAACCTCCGCCCCCCATCCCGGCGATGAAAGCCCCAAGATCAGTGCAAGGAATCCAACACCTATCAGGATGCTGGAGATTATAGGGTCTGATAGTACCTTTAGAATCTGAACTCTTATACTCGGATCATAAACTTCTACACGTGCATTCTTGGTATCTAAAACCTTCTCACCCTTCAACGTACGCACCTTCATCCCATCCGCCTTATTTAATAGATCTTCGATCGTCCCAGCTACCAACTCGATGACATTCCTATTCAGGGCCTCTTCTGGCGATAAATTATCATTGTGGGTGATGAAGCGCTTGGCCTGAGTAATGTTTCTACCGTGAAGTTGGGCGAGCACTTCGATCTTCTTTACATATGCATTGATGATCTTGGTATCGTTGATCGGTGTTGTGCCCATGACCGGTTGTGATGAGCCTATAGTCGTGTATGGCGCCATAGCTGCGAGATCTGTAGCCATCAGGATAAAGACACCCGCCGATAGAGCCTTCCTACCAGCAGGGTATACGAATCCGATTACAGGTACTGGTGAGGCCTGTATATGCTCGATGATCTTATCCATCGAGTCTGCAGCCCCTCCATACGTATCTAATGTGATGATGATAGCGGTGAAACTCGGTCTAGAGCTAACGTAATGAATTGCAGATTCTACATGCTCCGCCACTGCTGGCGATATAAAATCTTTTACTTCCACCAATAAAACACGTTTTTCTATACTAAACGCTGGCTGAATTATAACTAACGCTAAGAATAGCAATGGGTATAGTAATAATATGCATATACGAGTTTTTTCACTTAGTCTTCTGTTGAGCAATTTCACGAACGATTCCCAACAATGTGCCGAGTGATGTCCCTCCGCCTTCTGTAACGACTATCAAGTTCTTTTCACGTGAAATCTCGGTCCAGGTCTGTAATTCTCTTAACCTCATCGCCGATGGGTTCTGCGCATAGAAGACGGCCGCTTCAGCCATCTTCTCCGCCGCTAAACGTTCACCCTCAGCCATTATGATTCTACTCCTCTTCTCCCTCTCTGCCTCGGCCTGCTTCGCTATGGCCCTCTGCATCTCTTCAGGGAGTACAGCATCCTTAAGGGCTACCGCCGTGACCTTAACCCCCCAAGCCTCTGTAACTTCATCCAATATCGTCTGAATTCTTTTATTCAATTCATCACGTTTTGAAAGTAGATCATCGAACTCCACCTGCCCTATCACATCTCTCAACGTCGTCTGTGATAGTAGACTTGCGGCTGCAATATAATCCATCACCTTCACCACCGCACTTATAGGATCGGCTACTCTAAAGTATACTACCGCATCGACATCTACCGAAACGTTATCTCGAGTGATGATCCTCTGCTTAGGGACGTCCATGGTGATCAATCTGAGATCTACAAACTTTACCCTATCGATGAATGGTATAACGAATTGAAGACCAGGGCCTTTTGCACCCATGAGCCTCCCCATCCTGAATACCACGATCCTCTCGTATTCTTTGACGATCTTGATCGACATCGGTAGTATGATCGATAGAATTATGATGATGAGGATGGCTAATGGTAGTATAGTACCCAGTTGAAGTCCAAGCGATGTAAATGATTCGAACATCCTAATACATATCACGATTCACTTGGATATATACACTTTGTTACATGTTGTTATATGATTTAATGGGGTTGAGAAGATCAAATCATTATGGAGCTACATCAAAGCTTTAGCCAACTTTACAGCCAAAATCGGATGCTTCAGTAATTTGAGCGCTACACGGCCAAGGTTCAGACCATTTGCCAGATCGAGTACATCTTGATCATCGAGGATCTCTTGAAGCAGATTCAATTCATCATCGCTCAGCTTCTCGACAGCCCTCATAGCCTTCAAGCTCCTCTTTATTCTCATGCCCCAAGGATCTTCATACTTTATATTGAACTCCATCAACCTCTTTTGGGAAGTATCGCCTTCAGCTACAGCCTTTGCTGCCACTTCACCAGCTACGAGCCCTGCAGCGATCGATGAATGAATCCCTGCACCTGTGAAGGGAATAACGTGCCCAGCCGCATCGCCTACGATTATCGCACCATCCACAACATTCTGCCCGATCATCCCGCCTATCGGCACAATTGCGCCTCGATAATCGATGATCTGTGCATTCTTCAACTCCTTTTCATGCATCTTTACAAATCTATCCAAGTACGTCTTTGCAACACCCCTTCTTACACCTATACCAACTCCCGCGATATGGTCATCCTTAGGAAAGATCCACGCGTAACCACCCGGTGCAACTTCATTACCGAGATAAAACCTCGCAGAATTTGGATAATCCAGATTACAATTCACCATCACATACTGCAACGTAAATATAGGCTCCGACCTTTCTATAATACCAAGGCTTCTTGCGACTGTAGAATTATAACCATCGGCTCCAATCACAACCTTTGAGGAATACTCGCCACGATTCGTCTTTACGAGCATCGTGGAGTCCTTTCTAACGACCCCTTGAACCTCCTCTCCAACACGTATATGGGCACCAGCTTCAGCAGCCTGTGCAGCGATATACTGAATGAACATCGACTTATTTATCGAAAAGCCCAGCTCTCTGATCTCTATAAAATTCATATTTGGAGCATAGACCATCGCATTCACCTTACGGAGTACGATATTCGGCTTAGGGGGTACACCTGCAGTAGTGAATGTAGCCTGACTCGTCGCTTCACCACACGGTTTATTCGATGCGATCGTGGGGTACTTCTCGATCAGTAAAGTCTTAACTCCATGCTTTGCGGCACTCTTTGCGGCAGATACTCCGGCAGGCCCCCCTCCCACTACGATAACATCGTAATAACTTAATGCCATTTCAAAGATTCACATAGCTATCGATCATATATTGCTATCGGTAAAATATCAAAAAGATAGAGATAGATAGAGATAAATAAAGATAAAATGGGTGCATGCCTTCCTTTTTGCATAGAGATGATTACATAATCACGATAAGGATCAAGCACTAACTTCTGTTAGATAATCGCTGTATCAAATAAATCGAACTCTATGGAAATACCCTCTTCAAAAGATTCCCATACTTATCGAGGAGTATACATTCGATCAACTTCAATCTGGCATCATCGACCGTAATGCGGTAAGATTCATTCACATTCAAACATTTTGGAGGCTCACCTCTAAAGGTGGCATACCTAACCCTTCCAGCATAATTTAGTATCACTCGTGTGATATTCTTGGCAGAATCCTTTTCAATCTTTACGATGCGACCACGGACTCTCTTCATCTTTAAAACCTCCTAAGGTTAAAGTATCGACAAAACTTTATTGGAATGGCCACTTGAGTTTTAACAGGGATACCATTGCCAACTAATTATCCAGTCGGATAATTAAGTAAGAACCCAAATAGCGGAGGT
>JANXEG010000033.1 GCA_025058425.1 Nitrososphaerales archaeon | reverse complement strand
AATGCCATAGAGTGGTGCAAGAATATCTGAGGCGGTGAATGTTGCAGCCACACCGATCATGGGGAATGTCGGTATTAGCCGAACGATCGCATACACTACAGCGAAGATCGATGTAAAGGCGATCACTCTCTTTCTATCGGTCAATTCGATCCTCTTTCAAATGTGACATATTTTGACAAGGATTTAACGATTTTGCTCTATCAAAATTTAAAGGTACTTACAGACGATTCAGACGATGCTCTTAGATGTAGAGAGTGTTAAGTTTAAATTAGATTGGTGCTCCGGGCGGGATTTGAACCCGCGATCAACGGCTCGATTGGCCTCCTACCACATCTGTGGTAAGATAAGGCCGTTATGCTATCGGACTCTTCGTTATCTTCCCCCTTAGACCGGGCTACACCACCGGAGCCCATCTTTTTAAAAAATCCTTCTTAATATTAAAGTCTATCGAACTTTGTGAATTTTTACCATTTATCAAACTGATCTTTGATTTAGATTAAAGTATCTCCATCTATCGATCAGGAGGCTATTATCATAGATTTGCTAAAGTCTTTAAAGAAGTTCTATAAGCGATCTCCAACGCTTCATTTTGGGCCCTCAGTTCTTCCTCATTCGCAAGAAAGTTCACAACGGTAAGTATCGAGCCCGACTTTATTCCCCTTAGGTGTGAAATCGTGAAGAGGGAGCCGGTCTCCATATCGGTTGCGATCGTTAAACGCCTTACCCTCTCCCTCACCATATTTAATTCATGTGGTTTGAGGTTATATTCCAACCTCCACGCATGTAGTATATCTTTATCATGGATCGGGCCTAGAAAGTATCTATGTGAATAATCTTTACCTTTTAACTCTTCAATTATAAAATTCACGAGTTTACCATTTAGATCGTGAAAACCATCGACGAATACGAACCCCTCCTTCACGTAAGCCCATTTCGGTAAATCCTTCGGCGGCCAATCGTGAATGTAATTCGGGCATATATATCGAAGGATCGGGCCGTCGATGAGAACTTCCGTAGGTACGATTAAATCTCCAGGCTTTATATCATTCCGATACGCTCCACATGTGCCCACTCTGATGATTCTATTAATCCCGAGTTCTATCAACTCTTCGATCGCTATAGATGCCGATCCGCTACCCATACCAATACTCGATATTACAATATCTAAACCTTCATACTTACCTATGCATGTGACAAAACCTCTCTTCTTTACAAAAGATTGAATTTCGTCGAGTAACTCTGCGTGCTTCGCCACCCTATCGGGATCTCCATGCACTACAGCCCTCGATAGGCCCTTTGGGATCTTTGCGCTCTTCAGACCAAGATGGTCTCCGAGCATATCCATCGTAACGATTAATACTAAATGGTAAGCTTTTTACATTTATGCTCTTAACCAAGAGTTACAGTTTAGAAGAGAGGAAGGCATTGGTATCTGTATGTACGGGGTTAGAGAGGCCCGATCTTATTCTTAGTGGGGGCTCCATAGTCGATGTGGCGACCGGTGAGGTTAGAGAAGTGGATGTTGTGATTAAGGGGAGTAGAATAGCGTACGTTGGTAATTTAAGAGATCTGAATATCTCTCATCTGGGGTCTGTTATCGATGTAAAGGGAACGTTCATCACCCCCGGATTTATCGACCCCCATGCACATGTGGAGAGCACGATGTTAACACCATCAGCTTACGCATCCCTTTTAATCCCTCAAGGAACTACTGGTGCGATCATCGACCCCCATGAAATAGTAAATGTTTCGGGCTTTGAAGGTCTAACATTCTTTCTTAAGGATGCAGATTCTACACCCTTTAAGTTCTATGTTCAAGCACCCTCTTGTGTCCCATCCGCACCAGGTCTAGAAACGAGCGGCCATATTGTGAGCTCTTCAGATATAGAGAAGTTGATGGATCGAAAGGATATTTGGGGCTTAGGAGAGTTGATGGATTATAAGAAAGTTATAGAGGGCGATGTTGAGTCTTTGATGAAGATCAAGCATGTTTATGAGAGGGGTGGTGTTATAGATGGCCATTCACCATCTCTCAAAGGGATGATGCTTCAAGCGTACATATCTAGCGGGATCATGACCGACCATACATCGAGGAGCAAGGATGAAGTTTTGGAGAGGCTTAGGTGTGGCCTTAATGTGATGGTGCAGAATAGACCCGATAAAGATCTGCTGAGAGATGTGATCGAAACTTTAAAATGTATAGATACGAGGAGGGTTTTGTTATGTACCGATGATATAGAGCCCGATGAAGTAGAGGATAGGGGCCATCTTGTATCGCTCGTTAGAGAGGCCGTCGATCTAGGCCTTGATCCAGTAAAGGCGGTACAGATGGTAACTTTGAATGTTGCTGAGGCTTACAGATTCGATTCGGAGTTGGGGATGATAGCACCTGGGCGCTACGCAGACTTGATAATCTTCAATGATCTGAAAAGGTTCGATGTAGATAAGGTTATAATGAATGGCCGATTGGTCGCCTCAAAAGGTAAGTTACTCATCGAAATACCCAAGTTCGATTTCGATAGATTCAAGAACACGATCAAAGTGAAGGCTGGTATAAAGCCGGATGATTTGGTTATAAAGGTGGAGTTAGAGAGGGCAAGGGCCTTGGTGAGGGTCGTTACAGTCAATGGAGAGTTGAGAGAAGTAGAGTTAAGCGTATCCAACTATAAGGTAATGAGTAGGCCGATGGATGATATAGTGATGTTGGCGGTGGTGGAGAGGCATGGTAAGAGTGGGAATATAGGGAAGGGCTTCATACAAGGTACAGGGTTAAGGGAGGGTGCCATCGTCACCAGTGTATCTCATGATGTACACAACCTTACATCGATCGGTACTTCTGAATACGATATGTACCTCGGTATAAAGGAGGTGGAGCGTATGGGTGGTGGCATCGTTGTAGTTATGAATGGGAAAGTTTTGGCGAGTGTCGAGCTCCCATACTTTGGCCTCCTCACCGATGATCTTGGCGTATGTAGTAAGGTTAGAGAGTTAAGAAAGGTTTTACTCAACATGGGTGTTAAGATCCCTTTAAGAAGGCTAATGTTCTTATCATTACCTGTGGGGTTAGGAAACTTTAAGATTACAGATAAAGGGTTGGTCGATTACAAAAGGGGCATAGTATTACCGACGATCATATCATTATCTGCTCAATAAGAGCAGATCATCAGGCTTATAATGGGCATAGACATCCTCACCCACATGAAAGTTTAATTCATTAGCCAATACACTCAATTCACCAATACTTGTACTTAAGATATACCTCACTCTATCGCCTTTGAACGACTTCGTTATAATTTTACCACCAATATTCTCAAGATTGGGCAAGGGCTCTTTCGAGATAGATAGTTTTGTGGAGCGAATAGCGACGTATTTGCTATCGTACTTTAACTCTTTAACCTTCAACCTTGTACCTTTTACTACGACGTAAGGCTCTTCAATAGAGTCGACCGGGAATACATTTTCAAAGCCCAAAAAATCTGCTATGTAAGCAGTCTTTGGCCTTTCATAGATCTCAGAAGGTTCCGCTATCTGTTCGATGATACCGTTGTTCATTACGGCCACTCTATCCGCTATTTCAAGTGCATCTTCTTGATCGTGAGTCACATAAATCGTAGTGATGCCTAGTTGCTTTTGAATCCTTTTAATCTCAAATCTGATCTTGCTCCTAAATTTTGGATCCACATTGCTCAAAGGCTCATCCATGAGTAGGATGTCTGGTTGTATCGCGATAGCCCTAGCAAGAGCAACCCTCTGTTGCTGCCCTCCACTCAGTTGTGATGGGTATCGATCCTCTAGACCTTTGATCCCCAGCATCTCAACGATCTCTTCAAACCTTCGCTCCGCCTCACCTTTATCCACACCTCTAATCCTCAAACCGTATAGGATATTCTCCTTCACATTCATGTGTGGAAATAGTGCATAACTTTGAAAGACGATACCGATATTCCTTTTATGCGCAGGAATATGTGTGAAGTCCCTCCCTCCTATCATAACCTTACCCTTTTGGGGGATTACGAATCCAGCTATAACCTTCAACGTTGTAGTCTTGCCACAACCGCTCGCTCCGAGTAGTGCTATGAGCTCTCCCTTCTCTATCTCTAACTCCAACCCCTTGAGTACGGGCTCTCCCTTAGAGTAATAGACCCAAATATCTATCAGTTGAACATCCTTCATCATCTCACCCCTGAAACCAAGCCCACGATCTTCTCCAACCCTATCGTGAGTAGTACGGTGAAGGCCACCAGTAGAGTAGAAATGGCCGCTATGGTAGGGTCGTAACGAATCTGTAGGTAATTGAGCATAGCTACGGGAAGAGGTATAGCCTCGCCGAAGCTCAAGAAGAGTGATATCGATACAGCGTTAAAGGATACCATGAAGCACATAAGGAATCCACCTACAAATCCATGCTTTATATTCGGTAAAACGACTTCGATGAACGCCCTCAACCGATCTCTACCAAGGCTGACCGCTGCATCTTCCACATCCACTCCCAAATTCGATAGACTTGCGTAGATGATCCTCATGGCGAACGGTATAACGACCAAGGTGTGGCCTATAATCAAGGATGCTAGAGATACCATACCTAGAGCACGGTACACGAATAAGAGAAGTATGTAACTTAAAACGATCTCTGGCATAAGTATCGGGAGTGTGAAGAGGTTCTCCACGTATCCTCTCATCCTCAAATTCTTATACCTATAGAGAATGTATGAGGATGGTAATGAGAGGGCCAGAGCGAGGAGGGATGAGGTTATAGCTATCGAGCTACTCACTATGAAGCCATTCGTAAATGTTTCATACCTTAGTATGTTAGCGAACCATCTTAGGGTGAATCCTCTGGGAGGGAAGGCTATACTCTCCAGTGTGGAGAATGATATGAGTAGTGGCATGATTATAGGGGTGAGTAAGAAAGTGAAGGTCACGATAGATAGAAGATAAAATAGCACTTTCATAACCCCTTCACCAAAACTCTTCTAATGTAAGAGAGGAAGAGAATTATGGAGAAGACGGTCATCATTATGACAAGTGCCGTCGCTGTAGCTGCGCCCCAATTGAGCCTAACTTCGATGAACTCGTAGAGGAGCATGCTGAGTGTCCGATTTCTAAAGCCACCCAAGAGCGTGGGTGTGACGAAGGCTGCAGCACAGCCAGCCAGGATTACCGATAGGCCAGCGATGTACCCTTTGAGCGTAAGAGGAAATATAATATTCATGAAGACCCTTAAAGGGTTAGCACCTAGACTTCTTGCAGCCATCAATACCTCTTCGCTAAGATTCTCCATAGCGCTCAACAGAGATATGAACATAAATGGGAAGAATAGTTCGAGTAAGCCTAGGATCATCGCGAACTCCGTATATAGGAACCTTAAAGGCTCATCGATTACCTTGAGCGTAAGGAGGATGGAGTTTGATAATCCCTCTTTACCGAGTATGAGGATCCATCCATAAGAACGTACCAAGGGGTTCACCATAAGAGGTAAGAAGACGAGGGCTTTGAATAGGGATTTGATACGTGATGAAGCATTTCTCGTGTAGTAGGCGAGCGGGTAAGCCAATAGAGTAGCAAGTAGCGTTACGATCAATCCGATCCGAATCGTTCTGGTATATACAGAGAAGAACTCTTCATTGAATGTTGTATAAAAGAACGTAGGTATAAAATCGGGTGTAGAGATCATCATGTAGATGATAGGGATTAATAGAAAGAAGGTAAGGAAAAAAAGGGAAGGGATGAGGAGTACGTAAGGTTTCATGATTCGATACGCTTCTTCCACGCATCGACCCACGCTGGCAGATTCTTTGCCAAGATCTCTGGATTTAAGTATATAGGTTTGTTGAATACGGGGGAAATGTTGAATGGGTGATCCGCTGGTAAACTCACCTCTGAGTTTATAGGAGCATCGACACCAGCGAGTGCCAACTCCCTTTGAATCGTGGTGCTGAGCCAGAAGTCTATAAGTTTGTAGGCAAGATCTACATTCTTACTGCCCTCTACGATCGAGATCATATTCAGAACGTAGACCGATCCCTCTACTGGGTAGATGATATCTACGGGCTTGGGCAGCTTCTTCAAAGGTGCCCAATTGTACCTAAGGACTGGGCCGATCTCTACTTCTCCCCTTTCAAATAGAGTCTGAGGATCTGCAGACCTTGTGTAGAATGTTACGATACTCTTCTTCAAATTCTCTAAAGCTTTGAAGCCGGGCTCCACATTCTCCATGGTGCCTCCGTACGCCAAACTCGTCATAACGAGGGCCATAGGGCCAGATGTAGCGGTTATCGTAGGCATAAGGACCCGGCCTTTGAAATCCTCTCTCCACATATCCTTCCAAGATGTGATCTTCTCATGCTTATCCACACGATAAGCCAATCCCAGGTCTTGAATTGTGAATGGCACACCATACTCAGCCAATGACCTTGGAACCTGCTCTCTCAAAGCCTTGTACAACTTTTGATAGTTCGGTATCTTCCCCAGATCTAACTTCATCAGAAGGCCCTTTTGGGCAGCCTGATACGTGTAGTAATCTGGTAAGAATATGAGGTCTGGTATAGGTTCAGCCTTCGTAGATAGCTTTGTGAACCTCTCGCTAGTAGTGCCCGATATTAGAACGATCTTTACATTATTCTGCTTTTCAAACGGCTCGATAACGATCCTCTTTATATCGTCCCAAGCGAAGCCCCAATGTGAAATGTAAAGTGTCCTAGGCGGTGGCGGAGGGAGTGTAGTAAGGTAGTAGTAATATCCTAAGGATGCGGCGATGATGATCACTACTAATCCGATCAGGATGGTTGTCTTTCTCATGAACTCTCAAGAGAGTCTTTTCTCTATCCTCTATTTATCTTTTTAACTCGGCCCATAGAGATGATCGATATGATCGGTAGCAAATATTCTTTATAATCGTCGAATTCATCAGTACTTATACACTCTAAATTTTCCTTTATCTCCTCTCATCGATGTTGAAATTACGATTCTTGGCAGAGCTCTACAGCGATCTTACCTGTAGTCTCAGGTTTCGTAAATATGATCTTTACACCATGGGCGCCTATTCTGGGCTTCTCGGCATCGAATGTAACACCTTCTTTCTTCATCCGCTCTATTTCATCCTCGATATTATCCGTGGCTAGAGAGATGTGGTGAATCCCTTGACCATGTGTTTGGAGGAATTTACCGAAAGGTATCTCCATATCCAATGGTTGAAGTAATTCAATTTCATCATCACCTACGGGTATGAATGCGACCTTAAGTTTACCTCCCATAGCTTCTTTGACCACGGCGGGCTTCAGATTGAAGACCTTCTCGAAGAGCTTCAACGCTTCATCCATATCTCTAACGACGATACCTACATGGCTGATCTTCTTGATCATTTCTTTCTCTTCACCTCCGCCTTCGCCAGATCTTCCAAGAAGAGCACTATAGCTGAATGGTCTAGATCACCCTTTCCTTCATTCACCAATGCATTTAAGACTTGGTAGGCAAGGCTCGTGAATGGGAGTGGTACATTATACTCCGTCGCTGCCTGCATTACATTCCTAAGATCCTTCTGATGAAGCTTGATTCGGAACCCCGGTTTAAAGTTCCTATCCATAATCATAGGTGCTTTCCTCTCCATAACCATACTACCAGCCAATCCCCCTCGAATCGCTTGAAATACGACTTCAGGGTCTAAGCCAGCCTTCGTCGCCAAGACCAGAGCTTCAGAAAGGGCTGCAATATTGAGGGCTACGATGATCTGATTAGCGAGCTTTGCAATTTGACCTGCACCACTCCCTCCGACGAGTGTAATCGTCTTTCCCATCGCCTGAAATATTGGCAAACATTTCTTGAAGACCTCTTCCTTACCCCCAACCATAATAGCTAAGGTACCTTCAATAGCTGAAGGTTCGCTACCACTCACAGGTGCATCCAGCATCTCCCCACCCTTCTTCTCGACCTCCATGGCGACCCTTTTCGCTACTATGGGTGAGATGGAGCTCATATCGATCACTATAGAGCCCTTTCTCAAACCTTCCAGTACACCATTCGGCCCGAGTATAACCTGCTCCACATCGGGCCCATCTGGCAGCATCGTTATGATGATGTTACACTTTTCGGCGACTTCCTTAGGAGAGTTCGCCCTTTCAGCCCCGAGTTTGACGAGCTCCTCAACCGGCTCAGGCCTTATATCATATACGACGAGTGAATAACCGGCCTTCAGTAAGTTTTTGGACATAGGTTTCCCCATGACGCCAAGCCCTATAAATCCGATCTTTTCCTTATTCAAGGGTATCTACCATTAAAATTTACTATAAGTGTATTGATAAAGATATTGATAAAGATAACGTTATTTGAAAACACGATGCATAATCAACTTATTTGGTTAGTGCCAATCCGCAAGGAAAAAATAATTTTTTCTTCGGAAATCCGACACTAAATGGGCTTCTGGATAGAGAATATACTATAGCTAGCGGTTCAGGGAAATAGGTTTTTGGGTATTTTTATTTCTTTGGTACCTCTGAGGAGCTTATCATACCAATAGACAAGTGCTACGATTTAAGATGGCCCTATCACATCCAATGGGCCACGCCCCTAAAGAAATGCTCAAATATAAGAAGAATGGGCTAAAGACCTCAAGTATAAACTCACAACCTCTATCGTGAGGAGAAACGAGCATTTTGAAAAGTTTATATATTGTTAGTGGCAATAGGTAGCCGTATGCCAAACCCGGTGCAGAGGAACTCTTCTTACCTGAACTCCATGTCTACGACTGGGACCAGAGTGAGAGTTGAAGATGCGTGTCCATCGAGTGGTCTATGTCCACTTTGTATCAGAGATTGTCCATTCATTTGTGAGGTCTCATTATCAGCTTTTAGGGGTCGAGAGGCGCTTTATCCAGACCCGGCAATGTTTGGCAGAAGTACTGCCGGCTCGTTAAAAGATTATGGCCTAGATTGGTCTCACCTAAATATTAAAGCCAGGCTTCTGGGAGCGGTAGGAATAGAACCGGATTCGGATGTGGCACTCTTCCCAAACGTTAGTGTAGAGACCAGCGTTGCCGGTATACAACTCAAGATACCCGTTATAATCGGTGCCTACGGCTCGACCGAGGTTGCTAGGGTCAACTGGGATAGCCTAGCCATAGGCGGAGCGCTCTCTGGGATAATGGTCATCATAGGCGAGAATGTCTGTGGTATGGATTTAGAAGCGGTCATCACGGATGGAAAGGTCACATATTCACCCGAACTTAAAAGAAGGGTCGAGGCATTTAGAAAATTCTGGGATGGAAAGTATGGTGATATTGTGGTTCAGACGAATGTTGAGGATCAGCGGCTTGGAACGGATATTTACGCAATATCGAAGTTGGAGGTCGATGTTATTGAAAGGAAGTGGGGCCAGGGAGCGAAGGCGATCGGTGGTGAGGTTAGGATAGGTAGCCTAGAGAAGGCTATTACTTTAAAGAAAAGGGGGTACTTGGTCATACCCGATCCCGAGGATAAGAATGTGCAAGAAGCCTTTAAGGAAGGGGTCTTCAAGACGTTTGAAAGGCATAGCAGGGTCGGTATGCCGAATGAAAAAGACTTCGTTGAAGATATCGAGTGGCTTAGGGAACAGGGGGCCAAGAAGGTCGGATTGAAGACCGGAGGGTATGAGCCCGCAGCTGTAGCATTTACGATGAAGGTCGCTTCTGAAGCGAAGGTTGATTACGTTGCCTTTGATGGTGCTGGTGGCGGGACTGGGATGAGTCCAGTTCCGATGATGAACGAGCAAGGGACACCAACGATTTATCTCGAAGCACAGGTCCTGAAGTGTGCCCAAATATTGAGAAGGAAGGGTAAGTATGTTCCAGATATTATTATTGCTGGGGGCTTCATAGATGAAACTCAGATATTTAAGGCGATCGCGATGGGCAACTTTGGTGATGGGCCATATATTAAAGCTGTTTTGATGGGGAGATCTCCACTAACTGCGGTGATGAAAGCATCGTACTTTGCAGAGCTGGCGGAGAAGGGGAAGTTACCAAAGACTTTCGAAGAGAAATTTGGTAACTTCCCGGAAATGTTCTTCATAGCAGCTCCAGAGCTAAAGGCGATGTTGGGCGAGAGGTTCAAAGAGGTTCCATGGGGCGCCATTGGATTATACACCTACCTAACCGATAGGATTAAGGTCGGTCTACAGCAGTTGATGGCTGGAGCGAGAAAATGGAGGCTCAATCTAATAGATAGAAGCGACCTGATAGCGCTAACAGAAAGGGCTGCAAAGGTCACTGGCATACAGTTGCCGGAAGATGAAGACTACATCATGGAGAAACTCCTCTCCTAGCCCATTAACGTGAAAAATTTCCAAATTTTTATTCTATTCTTTCCATATCTTCGAGTGGAATCAGACAGTGAGGGGCGAAGGTCTCGATCGTCGCACCCTCCTCCACCAATGCTGCACCAGGGGATAAACCGCCAATCATACATAGCCCAAATCGATCCATAGATACTGGTACGCCCAACAGCGGTTCATTGGGCGCCGAAATGGCCAATACCCCTCTCCAACCCTTTTCTTTTAATCTCGAGAGTATCTTGATAGTTTTGTCCCTTGCTTCAGCCAGACTCTCCCTCATCGCTACTGGCAATGTTCCAGATCCTGTCTTTATGATCTTGGTGATCGATGTCCGATTGCTGCGCACAAATAATTCGAGCGGTGGTACAGTCGTTCCATCGTATGAGATTAGATCGATGAAGCGTAAAGGTACGCGGTTCACAACCTGAACGAGTCCACCATACTTTAAGAATAGTGGAATCCCAGAGTGAATTAATACACCATCTATCGTCAAGTCACAAACTGTGAAGAGTGCGATCTTCCCCTCAGAAACGTATATGTTTTGATATTCTTCCTCCTCATTCAGCACCTTAAAGTACGGAGCCAATAAGAGATCTGCTTCATGAAGGGATCTTATCACCTCGATCACCTTATCGTAGAATTCTTTATCTACGATTGAAACGTTCGCGACTACCATCCCTGAATCTGTGGTTGGATTGTATGTGACCGAATAGGCCATGCTCAGGAACTTCGTGGTTATAAAGCCGATTCTCTGCGAAACGAGGGCATTGCTCAACTCCTCCAAACCTTTACTGGTTATCATCCTTCCACTCCTTTCATGGCCAGAAACCAAACCCTTCAACTCCAGCATCTGAAGATGATACCTCACGGTTCTTTCACTCAAGAAGAAACCTCTCTTTTCCAGCTCCCGCCTAATCAAAGTCGATCCGAGTGGTTCATTCGACTCGCTCAAAATCCTTAATATTTCAATATCTTTTCTAGATATTTCATAAATCTCGGTATCCTTTAATTCCTTCAAAACCTTACTCATAAAACAATAAACTTTAAGGGGATATAAACCTCTCTCCGAGAAATCATCATCCTTACTTGATAGAAGCTAGATCGACCTTAATAACCTTAATAGTGAGGTAGCGAAGTAGTGAAAAGTAATATATGAAATTTCCAGATAACCTATCAGAAGTCTTCATCCAACAGATATTTCAAAAAGAGCTTTCAATTTTTGAAAGATTAAAAAGAAAAGAAGCAGGGAATGAGTAGAGAATGAAGATAAAAAGTGAACTTAAACTTTAGGTTGGATACTCTTCTTCGCTACCTCTAGGAAGCTCCTCGCACCTCTTATAAGTAAGCTGAAGTCACTCGACAAGGATATGAATTTAAAACCCCTCTCAATAGCCTTACGTAATTGCTCATCGTTATACGTCATTATACCCACCGGGATCTTATACCTTCTTCCCGCATCCAAAACCCTCTCAATAGCCTCTATAAACTTCGGATGGTCCTGCTGATCTCTAATGCCTAAGGATGTTGTTAAATCTGTGGGGCCTATGAAGCATGCACTTACACCTTCTACAGTCATGATCTCATCGATATTCTTAATCGCCTCGGGCGTTTCCGTCTGTACTATGGTAACGAGCTCATCCTCAACCCTCCTAAAGTAATCCTCTCTATCAAGGCCATAGAGTGCAGCCCTCCTCGGACCCGTCCCCCTTAAGCCCTTCGGAGGGTATCGTGTGGCCTTAACGGCCTTTATAGCATCATCTCTATTATTCACCCAAGGTACGACTACACCATAGGCACCAACGTCAAGGGCAAGTTTTATTAATACCATATCATTCCAAGCCACTCTTATGAGTGGTACGATGTTGGTCCCTGATGTTGCCTGAATCATGTGCTGTACAGTCTCCATACTTAGAGGGGCATGCTCGGTATCAAAAACGAGCCAGTCGAAGCCAAGATGAGACAATATTTCACTCACATCCGGATTACCTATTGTAACCCACGTTCCGAAGGCTATTTCACCCCTACTCCATATCTCCTTTAACCTATTGGGTTTCATATTCACCCTAAGGTATCGATATAACGATTTATAAAAGTTCTTAATAAAAAGCAGAAAATATAGACCAGTTCGAGGATCAGAGAACCATCTCAGTTAGTACGATACAATCAAAGTAGAGAAAAGAAGCATTGAGAAATGTAACGAACGATCAAAGATCACTTACGCATGTGCTCTAACGGTACGCTTACCAATATATATCAAGAGGATGATGAAGACCGTAACGATCAGACCCATCGGGCGTATGAATAGACCTAATGGATCTGTCGAGTATTGAAGTAATGCCCTCCTTAAATGTAGATCTGTTATCTCACCGATCAATATACCTAGAACCATCGGAGGGATCGGATAATTATAGACCTTCATGAAATAACCTATTATCCCGAAGATGAACATGACGAAGATATCGAAGATTGTAAATTCGACACCCCAGCTTCCCAATATGCATAGAACGATGACTATCGGAAATAGGATATCCCTCGGTAATGAGAGGAGTGTAATGACATACTTGGATAGGAGGTAAGCCACGAAGAAGCATACTATACTTGATAGGAGGATGAATACAACGATATTGCTCAAGAAGCCAGGCCTTTCGATCAATAGCAATGGACCGGGCCTTACCCCATAGATGAAGAGTGCTGCCAAGATTACCGCTGTAGGCCCACTTCCCGGTATTCCAAATACGAGTGTGGGGAAGAGTGCTCCCGCCAAAGTCGTATTATCGGCAACCTCTGCAGCGATAACACCTTCAAAACTACCCTTACCAAACTCCTCCTTATTCTTTGATGACCTCTTCGCTGCATCGTATGCAACCCATGGTGAAACCGATTCACCGATGCCCGGGATAAAACCGATCCATAAGCCGATGAGTGTAGAGCGAAGTACTGTAACGAAGTTCTTTATAACCAATGGAAAGTTGATGATCGCGAATCCACGCTCACCCGAGATTACATATGGCTCCTTCTCTTTCAATACCGCAAGGACCTCGCTCAAACCGAATAGACCTATGAGCGCTGGGATGAAGCTGATACCTTTCTCTAAATATGTGAGGCCGAAGGTGAAGCGTGGATATGCGTATAGACTCTCTAATCCGACGATAGCAAAGAATAGCCCTAAAATACCAGAGATCCAACCCTTCACAGGATCCTTGCCCGATAGCGCACCGACGATCAAAATACCATACATGCAGAATAGGAATACCTCCCAATCGCCGAACATCAGCGCGAAGAGTGAGAATATTGGGAGTGCGAATAGCAGAATAAATGCGCTTATAACCTCACCTATCATAGAGGCTGTGATCACAGCACCTATAGCCTCTCTTGCCTTACCTTTCTTCGCCAATGGGAAGCCATCCAACGTCGTAGCAGCGGCTGCCGGTGTTCCCGGTATATTAACCAATATTGAAGTTATACCTCCCGTATGCATCGCGCCAGTGTATATACCTATAAGCAAGGCAAGGCCTATCTCTACAGGTAGCCTGAAGCAGAAGCCCAATAGTAATGACATACCCATGACGGCAGTAAGCCCCGGTAAGACACCGACTACATAACCTATCAATGCACCAACAAATATAGCGCCTATAATCAATGGAGATAAGATATTCTCCATCAGCTTTCCTAAGAAGTAAGACCATTCACCAAACAGCTCTATCATAACGATCACTAACTATAGGGTAAAGGTATTTCAAACAATTGTGGTAGAACGAAGCTGAGGAAGAATGTAGCCACCAATGCGTAAAGTACCAATCTCTTGATACTCTGAGACCTTCTCAAAAATATGAAGAGGAAGGTAAGGTAGATGAATGTGAGGATTGGGAAATAAAATTTGTCTAAGAGTAGTATGTATATTACCGTGCTTATATTTATAACGAGCCACCTCTTCCTCTCGATAGTTAAAAAGGGGCTTTTTGATGAAGAGGTATGTTGGGGTTCTTTTCGCCTCATCAACCTAACCATCAATCCCATACTCAATCCCATCAGGCAAATGCCCAATATAGTGGGAAAGAAACCCGGAGATAGGATGGTTCCGATCATCCCAACCGTTGGTTTCGGCATTTTAAGAGACTCTAAAGTTATAAAGATACCTATAATGAATAAAAAGAGAGGGGTGAGGGCATTTACAATCTTGTGCATATTTGCCCTCTTCACTAAGCCTTCCATTCAGCCAACTCTTTAGGCCATGGTTTGGCCTTTTCAGCTCGAGAGTGGGGCGGCCATTTCCACTCTTCGGGCTTCGGTATTTCGAGCGTCGCCGGATCGACCTTGGCGATCTTTAATTCCCAGAGTGGCCAAGACCTTGCCGATTCGAGCTGAGACATCGTTTTATCCGATTCGATGCCCATACGTGGTGTGAGAAGCATATTTCGCTCCTTGATCAACTTTAAGAAGCGCTCCTGCTTTATCGTATATACGAATCCCTCTGCAACTCTTCTTACAACATCGTCTGGAACGGCCCTAGGTAAATAGATACCGAAGGATGGATTGACTCCAAAGTACGCTTTCATAACAGGGAAGTATTTAACTACGTTGGGTGCTGGGCTCAATCTGTAGCCTTCAACGGGTATATCCTTATCATGAAGGACTGCCAAAACCCTCATCTTATTCGCCATCAGATAATCTGTTAAATCACCGAACGTTACCGAACAAAACTCGATTTCTCCTGCAAGTACCTTTGCACCGGCCTCTCGACCACCTGTATATGGAATATGTATCGCCTGTCCAGCAAGTCCAGCCTGTTTGAGTACAAGCTCACCAAAGATGTGTCCATTGCTCCCAGCACCAGGGGAGCCGTACCTAAATTTGCCAGGGTTCGCCTTTATAGCACTCAACAGATCTGGTAAATCTTTCCATGGAGCGTCCCAATTTACATATATTGCGGTCGTCTCTTGTACCGCTAGGAAGGCGTAAAAGTCGGTCCAACTTATATCCGCATGTTTAAGCACTGGCCAGGTTCCATGGACATTA